>DASZON010000448.1:0-13571 GCA_035550755.1 Actinomycetota bacterium
CCTGCTGGCCGACGGCGCCGGCCACTGGCGCTGGGAGGGCGGCGGGTCCGACCTGGCCGAGGTCCATGGCGCTCTCGACGTCGACCTGACGGTCACCCCGGCGACCAACACCCTGCCGATCCGGCGCCTGGCCGCCCTGGAGGTGGGGGAGGCGGCCGACCTGCGCATGGCCTGGGTCCAGTTCCCCGAGCTGTCGGTCATCCCCTCGGCCCAGCGGTACCAGCGGCTGGCGGCAGACCGCTGGCGGTTCTCCGCCGGCGACTTCACGGCCGAGCTGCTGGTGGACCCGGACGGCCTGGTGCTCGACTACGGCGGGCTGTTCCGCTCGCTCGCGTATCGCCCGGCTCGGTGACTGCCAGCACCATCGCCCGGAGGTGGAACGCCTGCTCAGTCCTCCGGGAACTCCAGTCCCTCGAACAGTTCGCCGTGGCGCTGCAACAGGTCGGGGAGGTCGGCGGCGGTCAGGAGGCGGATCCTGACCTCTGGCTGGTGGTGATGCTCCTGCAGGCGGGTCGTGAGGGTGAGGACTGCGCTGGTGAAGTCGTGGGCGTGGCCCGAGAGGGACAGCACCTGGTTGGTGGTGGTGTCGTAGGTGAGGACGAAGTACTTCGGGCGGGCGCCGTTCGGGTCCACCCTTCATGGGTCGACCCGTTCTGGGAGGGCTTGATCAGGTGACCGGGACGGTGTCGGGGACGCCGAACTTGCGCCAGTACTCCTTGCCGCTCTCGGGGAGGGCGCGGATGGGGTCGTAGTACTCGTAGCGGCGGGAGAGGGCGTCGGGGTCGTCGAACTCGATGCCGGTGCGGTAGTTCTTGGTCCAGTAGGAGATGCCCTTTTCGCGGTCGTAGGACTCGACCTGGTGGACCCAGCGCTTGCCGACGAAGGGGATGTCGGCGACGACCCTCGGGGTGGCGAAGCCGGGGAGGTAGCCCATGATCGCGTGCTGCAACTCCTGGGCCTCGGCGATGGAGACCCGCCAGTGCTCGGAGTTGGGGATCATGTCGCAGACGTAGAAGTAGTAGGGCATGACCTTGGCCCGGTCGAGCAGGGTGAAGCACAGCTCCAGCAGGTCCTTGGGGGTGGCGTTGACGCCCCGGAGGAGGACGCCCTGGTTGCGGACGTCGCGGAAGCCCATCTCGTGGAGGGCGCCGGCGGCCTTGGCGACCAGGGGGGTGAGCTGGTTGGCGTGGTTCACGTGGGTGTGCAGGGCCAGGTCGACGCCGCGCTCGCCGGCCTTGGTGGCCAGCCGCTCCAGCCCGGCCAGGACGTCGTCCTGCAGGAAATGCTGGGGGAGGCCCATGAGGCCCTTGGAGGCCAGGCGGATGTCGCGGATGTTGTCGATGTCGAGCAGGGCCGAGACGAACTGCTCCAGGACCCGGATGGGCAGGTTGGCCACGTCGCCGCCGGACACGACCACGTCGCGGACGCTGGGGGTGCGGCGCAGGTAGTCGAGGATCTGCTCGTGGCGGGTGGGCTGCTTGATCTCGAACTTGTACTTGGCCACCTGGGGGGTGGAGTTGCCGACCAGGTCCATGCGGGTGCAGTGGCCGCAGTACTGCGGGCAGGTGGGCAGCAGCTCGGCCAGGACCTTGGTGGGGTAGCGGTGGGTCAGGCCCTCAACGGCCCACATGTCGGCCTCGTGAAGGCTGTCGCGGGTCGACAGGGGGTGGCTGGGCCACTCGGGGTCGCGGTCGTCGAAGGCCGGGAGCATGTAGCTGCGCACCGGGTCGTTCCACAGGTCCCGCTCGTCCATGGTGTTGAGCATCTGGGGCGGGAGCAGCATCGACATGGTGGCCCGCTCGGCCTGGTCGCGCTCGACCGAGGCCAGCAGGTCGGCCGGGAACAGCTCGCCGAAGACGGCCAGGAGCTGGCGCAGGTTCTTGACGGTATGGGCCCGCTGCCACTGGGCCGTCTCCCACTCGGTCCGGGTCACGTTGCGGTAGCCGGGCAGCCGCGTCCAGTCGGGCTCCGCCCAGTCGCGCTGGAGCGGGTAGGTGAAGGGCTGCTCGGCGGCATGGGCCCGCGGGACACGGGAGAAGAAGGGCCCGGGATTGGTGGTGTGCGCCATCGGTGGTGCCTTTGCGTCCGCAGGTGCCTGCTCGGCCTGCCGGCAGGGTCCTTCGCAACCTGGGCCCACCAGGGGGCCCAAGGCCGGCGCGTCCCGGGACGGTCGGCTCCGTCGACCGGGAGCGGCGCGGCCGCGCCATCACGATAGCAGACGGGTCAGGTGCGCAGAATCACCCGGACGGTGACCTGCGGCGACGGCCGCGAGCCGCTAGGCCGAGCGGGTGGTGCCCTCGTCGGGCTCGATGCCGTGGCGGCGCAGCAGCCCGCTGAGCCGGTCAACCTCCCGCGACAGCCGGACGATCTCGTCGTAGAGGGCCTCGATGTCGGCGAGCAGGCCCTCCTTGGACGGCTTGGTGGCGCCGGCCCGGTCGCCGCCGCCGGTGGCGAGCTGGCGGGCCACCTCCTGGCGGACCGTGTCCAGGTCGGCGCCCCGCCCGGTCAGCACCTGGGCGGCGCCGCTCCCGGCCTCGCGGACCAGCCCGAGCAGCAGGTGCTCGGTGCCGATGTAGTTGTGGCCGAGCTGGAGGGCCTCACGCAGCGACAGCTCCAGGACCTTCTTGTTCTGAGGGGCGAACGGCAGGTGCCCGCTGGGCGCGCCCTGGCCCCGCCCGATGCGCTCCTCGACCTCGCGGCGCAGGTCGTCGAGGGGGATGCCGAGGCCGGTCAGGGCCCGGGTGGCCGCGCTGTCGCCGTCCACGGCGAGCAGGCCGAGCAGCAGGTGCTCGGTGCGGACCTCGGGATGGCCGAGGCGCCGGGCCTCGTCCTGGGCGAGCACGACCGCCTGCCGTGCCTTGTCGGTGAACCGCTCGAACATCTGCTCCCTCCATCCGGTTGTGGACCGCTCCAGCCAGGCGGTCAGCTCGTGGACGCCGACCCGGCCGCCGGCCACGCCGGCCAGCAGGTGGCGCACGGCCGCCGGCGCGCCCAGGTCGCCAGCGTCCAGCCCGTTCAGGGCCAGGAGCTGGCAGGCGGCCAGCACGGCCACCTCGGCGCTGTGGGCGCCGAACACCTGGCGGGTGACCAGGCCGTGCACCACGGTGGCCGCCTGCCGCTCGGGGCCGGTGGCGTCCCTGGCCACGGCCAGGACCGAGGCGGCCGCCTCCAGGTCGGCCAGGGCCAGCACCGACGCCTCGTCCAGGTCCAGGGCGCGACCGGCCACCAGGACCAGGCCGGCCAGGTCCAGCGAGGTCACGCGCCGGGCCCCTCGTCCCGCAGCGCCGCGAGCAGGCGCTGATGCCTGGCCACGTTCTCCTCCAGCAGCCGCAGGAAGCGCTCGTCGGTACGGCGCTCCTCGACGAGGCGGGCCACCGCCTCCCGGAGCACGTCGGAGACGGACCGGCCCTCGATGTCGGCCACGGTCTGGAGCCGCTCGGCCAGCTCGGGGTCGAGCCGGAGCACGATGTTCTTGGTGCCGGTGGGTCCCTCTGCCATCTTGATATCAAGATAGCAGATGGGTCACCCGTCGGGCCAGTGGGTGGCCGCCTCGGCCAGGGAGTCGTAGCGGCCCTCCAGGCGCCACCCGGCCATCACCGCCGGGGCGACGAAACGGAGCCGCGGCGGGGCCAGGGGGCGGGCGACCCGCAGGCCGAGCACGCTGGCCCGCAGCACCGCCCGCCGGGCCGGGCCGTCGGGGACGCCGTAGAGCCGCCGCAGCGGCTCGGGCAGGGTCTGGAAGGCGAGGAACCCGATCAACCCCCACAGCGGCCGTTGGGGCACCTCCCTGGGCGGGTCGCCGATCAGGTCGGCCACCCGGCGGGCGCCGTCGGTCATGCGCAGGATGCCGCTGGCCATGACGTCGTCCAGGTAGGCGCGGAGGGCGGGCACGGTCGGCGGGATCCGCTCCCGGGGCAGGCGCAGCAGCTCGGCCGAGACCATCGACTCCTCGTGGAAGGTCTGGCGGCCGGCGTCGTCGAGGCGGCCGACGGTGAGGCGTTCGAACAGCAGGAAGCTGTCGACCAGGCAGGCGTGGACCCAGAGCAGCAGGTCGGGGTCGCGGGCGTCGTAGCGCAGCCCGGTGACCGGGTCGACGCCCTTGATGCCGCGGTGGACGTCGTCGATCCGCCTGGAGGCGGCGAGCGCCTCCTCCCGGGTCCCGAACACCACCGTGTAGGTCTGGCGCAAGGTTCGCTCCAGGCGCCGCCACGGCTGGTTGGCGTACATGCCGGTCTGGCGGGCCCCGGCGACCACCAGCGGGTGGGCCGAGTGCATCAGCAGGGCCCTGGCACCGCCCAGCATGACCGTGGCCTCGCGCTGCACGCGCCAGGAGACGGATTCGGGGCCGAACAGCCCGGGATCGCTGGCCATGGGATCCACGATAGCGGCCCGCCGGCGGAGCGCATCCGCAGGCCGGGCGGGTCAGGTGGCGGGGGCCTAGAGCCGGTCGAGCACCTGGGCGAAGCCGCGGTCGTAGCTGACCACGTCGGGCAGGAGCACGTGGAAGGCGGCCCCGCCGCCCCAGCGCTCGTCGACCCAGGCGTGGCCGCCGTGCAGGGCCGCGAACCGGGCCACCAGCGACAGCCCGATACCGACGCCCCGGTGATGGGCGACGGTCGGGGCGGGCCCGTTCCCGCCGGCGCGCCGGAACGCCTCGAAGATCGTTCCGGCCAGCTCGGCCGGCACCCCCGGCCCGGCGTCCTCCACGATCAGCTCCAGGTCAGGCCCCCTGGCCAGGGCCTTGACCCACACCCGGGTGCCGGGAGGGGTGTGCCTGGTGGTGTTGAGGAGCAGGTTCTCGACGATCCGCTCGACCTTGGGGCCGTCGATGAACGCCTGGATCGGCTCGGCCTCGATGTCGATCGGCCAGCCGGCGAGCTGGTCGACCTCGGTGACGACCCGGTGGACGAGCTCGCGGACGTCGGTCATGGAGCGGTTGGGCTCGAGCACCCCCTCCTCGAGCCGGTTGAGGTCCAGCAGGTCCTTGAGCAGCCGCTCCAGCTTCCTGGTCTTCTCGACCAGCATCGCCACCAGGTCCAGGGCCTGCTCGCGGGGGAGGTTGAGGCGGGTCCGCTCCAGGGTCACGGCGACCCCGAGCATGGCCGTGAGCGGGGTGCGGAGGTCGTGGGAGACGGCCCGCAGGAAGGTGTCCTTCATCTCGTCGGCCGCCCGCAGCCGGTCGGCCGCGGCGAGCTCGCGCCGCAGGCCGTCCTTGAGCTCCTGCTCGCGCTCGGAGAGCTGCTGCACGGTGGCCCGAAGGCGGGCGTTGAGCTGGCGGTTCTCGATCAGGGCGACGATCTGGCGGGAGATCACCAGCAGCCCGATGATGGTGCCGGTGAAGACCAGGAACGGCTCGAACTCGCCGGTGGTGATCTGGATCATCAGCCCGGTGACGGCGGCCACGATCAGGGGGGCGTAGGGGAGGGCGAGCCGGGTGATGGACGGCTCGATCTCGTCGTCGCCGTGGCGCAGCTCGGCCACGGTCGGCTTGAGGGCAGTGGCGCACAGCAGCAGCCACCCGAGCACCCAGCCGGCGTCGGCCACCGTCCCGGTGCCGTAGGTGCCGAGCGGTATGGCGTAGGCGAAGCCGAGGTCGGCCAGCAGCAGCAGGAACACCGCGCCGCCGATCATCGTCAGGTGGACCACGCCCCGGCCCCGGGAGCGGGTCAGCAGCACCAGCACGATCGTCCCGGCCACGATGTCGCCCAGGGGGTAGGCCAGGCAGATGGCCTTCTGGAGGGTCGAGGAGGAGCCGCTGGACTCGAAGGCGCGGCCGAGCACGGTCGCCCAGCCGAGGAACAGCAGCGACGCGGCGATCAGCAGGCCGTCGAGCAGGGTCCGCAGCCGGGCCGTGGCCCGCATGGGGGCGGTCGGGAAGGCGAGCACGCCGGCGATCAGCAGGGGCAGGGTGGTCAGGTAGCCGAGGTCGGCCAGGGACGGCACCGGCACGGTGGCGTCGGGGGGGAGGCGGAGCTCGGTGATGGTCCAGGCGACCTGGCCGAGGCCCCAGGCCAGGGCGGCCGAGCCCAGCAGCCGCCAGGCCCGGTGCAGGGAGGTGGTCCAGGCCCGGCCGAAGCCGTAGGGGTTACGCCGGGCGGCGCTGAAGCAGGCGGCGGCGGCGACCAGGGCGCTGCCGGCCTGGACGAGGTTGCTGAACAGCTTGGTGACGGTCTCGCCGCCGAACCCGAACTGGACCCAGGCCAGGAACACGGCTGCCAGCGCCGCCGAGGCGACGGCGACGACGCGGAAGCTGCGCAGCTCTCTCCGCTTCTTGGCCTTGACCGTCACGGTTTCATCACGGTGGCCCCACGAATGAGCGAGCTGGCTGTTCCTGTACGTCGCCAGAAATGGTGCAAGGCGAGTCCACACGATACACGAGCAGAGGCCGACGTTCCCGTCACCTGGTCAAGAAGAACTAGCCCGGTGGCCGGGTCCCCCGGCTTCGCCATCGCGTTCCTCCCCCACAATCCAGCCGCCAAACTCTACAACGTCGCGACTGGGGCGACCAAGACGGCTATGTCTTGCCGCGACAGAGGTGTCGTTACCAGGCTGGGGGCGCATTCTCGGCCATGACGTGCCAACATGGAAGGCCGCGCAACCTCCGGAGCCGCCCTTTGCCTCGTCCGCCAGCGCCGTCAGCGACCTTGGTCCGCCGCCTGCGGGCCGGGGGCGTCGGCGTGGTGGCGCTGCTGGCCTGGGCGGTCGCGGTCCCCGGGTTCGTCCCCGCCGGGGCGCTGGCGGCCGTCCCCGGGGCCACCGGAACGACCCTGGGCGTGGCCGCCGCCGGCGAGCCCAGCGCCGCCGAGGAGGCTCGGCTGCGCACCCTGGCCTGGCAGCGGGGCCGCGACGCGGCGGCCGCGGCCGAGCGCGACCGGGCCGCGGCGAGGCGGGCGGCCGCGGGCACCGGGGCGACCTCCACCCCCGCCGCCTGGGTGGTCCCGGCCGGTGGCGGGGCCGTCATCCCCGCCCTCACCCTGCGCGCCTACCGGGAGGCCGCGGCCTGGGCGGCCGGGTACGACCCCGGCTGCCGGCTGCCCTGGACGGTCCTGGCCGGCATCGGCCGGATCGAGTCGGACCACGGCCTGTTCAACGGGCCGGCGACCCGCTTCAGCCCGGCCGGCGCGGTCAGCCCGAGGATCACCGGTCCGCCCCTCGACGGCAACGGGGTGGCCAGCATCCCCGACAGCGACGGCGGCCGCTGGGACGGGGACACGACCTGGGACCGGGCGGTCGGGCCGATGCAGTTCATCCCCACGACCTGGCGGACGCTGGGCCGAGACGGCAACGGCGACGGGGTCGCCGACCCCAACAACCTGTTCGACGCCGCCGTCAGCGCGGCCGGGTACCTGTGCCTGAGCGGCGGGGGCAGCCTGGCCGACCCGGCCCGCCTGCGCCAGGCCGTCTACGGCTACAACCACTCCTGGCCGTACGTGGACGCCGTGCTCGGCTGGGCCCGCCTCTACGCGGGCGGGGTCACGACCGGCCCGGCCGTGCCCTCGGGGCCGGCCACCACCGCCGCCCCGACCACGGGCGCCCCGACCACGACCCGGCGGCCGACCACCACCGGACCCCCGACCTCGACCACCCGGCGGCCGACCACGACCCAGCCGCCGACCACCACCCGGCCGTCGACCACCGGGGCCCCGACGACCACCGAGCCCTGCCGGTCGACCACCACCAGCACGACCTCGGACGGGTCGACGACCACCACCTCGTCGACGACCACGACCACCACCGCCGGGAGCTCGACCACGACCACCACGACCCTGCCGCCCTGCGACTAGGCCGACCGGCGGGAACGCGTGCTCCCGGCCGTCCACAGGGTCCCGGCCGTCAGGACCAGGCGGCCAGCTCGGCCTCGAGCAGGGGCTGGGCCCAGGTCAGGAAGACGCCGAGCATGTAGGGCGTCTCCGGCCAGGCGCGGGCGGCGGGGCGGGTGAGGGTGCCCCACAGCGAGCCGCCGACCCCGGCTCCGTAGACGTCGTTGAAGCGGTCGATGCGCCGCACCCAGCCCGTCCACCAGGCCGGGTCCCAGATGGTCCGGGCTCCGTCCCGGCCGTAGGCGAGCCGGTTGGCCGAGGCGAACGCCCGCCAGCGCCAGCGGGTCCCGGGCGGCCGACCCGCCCGGCCCAGGTAGTACGCGCGCACGGCCGCCGACAGGGGCTGGCCGGCGGCAAGGGCCCACTGGGCCCGCATGGCGAACACGTCGACGTCGCCGAGCAGGTCGGCGTCGGGCGCCGACATCTGGTAGTAGGCGTCGCGGTCGGGCTCGGGCAGGCGGCGCGAGGCCCGGGGGTCGGGGATGCCCTCGACGTGCTTGGTCGTCCAGACCGAGGCCATGCCGACGTCGGCCACCCAGCCGGTGGCGTCGATGTTGGGCACGCCGTAGGTCGAGAAGGGCACGGTCGTGCGGGGGTGGAGGAGTGCCTCGAGGCCAAGGAACAGGTGGCCGATGTCGACCCGCTCGCCCGAGGGGAGCAGGATGTACGGGGCCGGGTTGTCGCCGACGCCGTTCTCGTCGGCCCGGGCCGTCAGGCGGCGGTGGGCGGTCCGGCCGAGCCGCGGGTTGCCGTGCAGGGTCCGGCCGCCGTGGGCGCGGGCGTCGGGCAGGAGCTGGGAGACCAGGAAGCCCGAGTAGTAGGTGTTGCGGAGGCGCGAGAGCAGGTCGGCGGGGGAGTCGTCGGGGAAGGCGCGCTCGGCCTCCTCCAGGTAGGCGGCGAACTCGCCGACCGGGACGACCGCCTCCGGTCCGGTCAGGGGGGCCGCCGGCGACCAGAGGTGCGGGGCCTCCCGGCTCCAGCGCCGCGACCACAGCCGCGAGGCGGTCCGGCGCCGGCTCAGCTCGGCGGCCCGCTTGGTCGCGGCCCACAGGTCGTGGGCCCGGCGGCGGGCCGAGTGGTCCACCTGGACGTGGTGGATGGGCGGGAACAGGCTGTGGATGGTCGCCATCTGGACCGGGGCCGCGGGCCTTGGCGGATCGGGCTCCGGTGGGTCGACCACGCGCAGCAGGGCTGGGGCGATCGGGAGGTCGGCTAGTGCCAGCTCGGCCGGCTGCTTCATCGCAGTTCTCCGGGCTCGGGGTCCCACCCAGGTCCGGTCGACGGACCCGTCTCGGACAAGCATGCCGATCAACGCGGAATCAGGCAATCACGTACTTGAAAAACTTGCTCGCAGAATGCCACGAATCCATCTATACCAGGCGACGGTCACTGGCCCAACGGGTCAGCTCGTGGCGGCTGGACAGCTGGAGCTTGCGCAGCACCGACGAGACGTGGGTCTCGACCGTCTTCACCGACAGGTGGAGCCGGCGGGCGACCTCCTTGTAGGTGAAGCCACGGGCGATGTGGCGCAGGACCTCGCGCTCCCGGGCCGTGAGCTGGTCCAGCTCGGGATCGGCGACGCCGGTCAGGTCGCCGTGGAAGGCGTCGAGCACGAACCCGGCCAGGCGTGGCGAGAACACGGCGTCGCCGCCCTGGACCCGGCGGATGGCGGCGGCCAGGTCGGGCGGGGAGATGGTCTTGGTCACATAGCCCCGGGCCCCGGCCCGGATCACCCCGATCACGTCCTCGGCGGCGTCCGACACCGACAGGGCCAGGAAGCGGATGTCCTGGTCGGTCTGGCGGACCGCCTCGAGGACGGCCCGGCCGCCCCCGCCGGGCAGGTGCACGTCCAGCAGGACCACGTCCGGCCGGGTGCGGCGGATGCCGTCGACGGCCGCGTCGACCTCGCCGGCCTCGCCGACGATCTCGAACTCGGTCCCCAGCTCGGCCCGGAGGCCGGAGAGGAAGAAATGGTGGTCGTCGACAAGGAAGACCCTGATCACGATGACTGGCTCCTCGGGAGGCGAAGCTGGACCTCGGTGCCTTCACCGGGGCTGGAGATGATGGTGACGGTGCCGCCGTGGCGGCGGATCCGGCCGCGGATCGAGTCGGCGATGCCGCGCCGGTCGGTCGGGACCTGGTCGGGGTCGAAGCCCTTGCCCTCGTCGCGGACGAACCCGGTGAGCTCGTCCGGCTCGACCTCGACGTAGACCGACACCAGCGGCGCTCCCGAGTGCCGGGCGGCGTTGAAGGCCGCCTCCTGGCAGGCGTCGACCAGGGCCCGGCCGGCGTCGTCGAGGGGGGCGTCGCCGACCACGACGATGTCCACGGGCACGTCGTGGCGCTGCTCGACCCGGGTCGCGATCGCCTCGACGGCCAGGCGCAGGCGGCCCTCGGGCGGCACCGGCGCCCGGTACAGCCAGGCCCGCAGCTCCCGCTCCTGGCGGCGGGCAAGGCCGACGACCTCGGGGGAGGCGTCGGCCCGCTGGATCAGGGCCAGGGTGTGCAGCACCGAGTCGTGCAGGTGGGCGGCCATCTCGGCGCGGGCCTCGGAGCGGATCCGGCCCCGGCGCTCCTCGGCCAGCTGGTTGGCCAGCCGGGTCGCCCACGGGCCGAAGATGAGGCCGAGCCCGATCAGGGTGACGGCCACCCCGAGCAGGACGTCGCCGGCGGCGGCCACGTCGGCGCCGGTGTTGGCGAAGCCGAGGCCGAGGCCGGAGGCGACCAGCAGGCCGCCGACCAGGATCCGGATGAGGCCGACCCGGCCGGTGAACAGGGCGCCGATCGGGTTGCCGGGCAGCCAGCGGGCCCGGTCGTCGCCGCGGGCCCAGATGACGGCCGAGCCGGCCGCGGCCAGGGCGATCGGCCACACGATCTGGTCGCCGAACCACAGCCCGAGCTCGCGCAGCAGCAGCAGGGTCCCGAGGACGACCATGCCGAGGGCCAGGGCCTGCCTGGGCGAGGGCCGCCGGACCGGCCGCCTGACGGCGCCTTCGGTGTCCGGTTCGACCGAGAACGCCCAGGCCAGCAGGTACAGGACGACCCCCGCGCCACCGGCCAGGGCCAGCACGGCGAAGGCGACCCGGACGAGGGCCGGGTCGACGCCGAGCCGCTCGCCGAGCCCTCCGGCCACGCCGAGCAGCACCCGGTTGGTGCGGCTGCGGACGATGGCCGCCGAGGTGGCCGGCCGCTGGGGAAGCTGGGTGGCCGTGGGGCTCGCCTCCGTCGGATGGGTGTGGTGCCTCCCGGCCATGGTGGCATGGGGCGGTGACCGCGGCCATGGGGGTCGACCCTGAGCGGCGGCGCCCGGGATCGGGGATCGGCGAGGGTCATCCCCGATGGCGGCCGGTCCGCCGCCGGAGCAGGCTGCACAGGCAAGGTCCCGCTGCCGTCACGAGGAGTTCCCATCATGTCCGAGCGTCCCCCCGAGGCCCCGCCAGGGGAGCAGGCGCCCACCCCGCCCGGATCGACCCCGACCGAGCCGCTGCCCACCCCGCCGGGAACGACCCCGACCGAGCCGCTGCCCGCGTCGCCCGCGGCGGCCCCGACCCATCCGCTGCCCCCTGCGGCCACCGCGACCCAGACCCTGCCGCCGCCGCCCGGGCCGGCTTCCGGACCGCCGCCCGGGTACGCCGGGCCGCAGCCCAACCCGCGGGCGGGGCGGCGGCTGGTCCGGCGCACCGACCAGCGGGTCATCGCCGGCGTGGCCGGCGGGATCGCCGACTACCTGGGGCTGGAGCCCTGGCTGGTCCGGATCGCCTTCGTGGTGCTGGTCCCCTTCGGCGGGTTCGGCGCCCTCGCCTACCTGATCGCCTGGC
Source organism: Actinomycetota bacterium (assembly GCA_035550755.1). GTDB lineage: Bacteria > Actinomycetota > CALGFH01 > CALGFH01 > CALGFH01 > CALGFH01. Next base: position 11,639 of record DASZON010000448.1, read on the forward strand.
TGCTGGTCCCGCCCGCCGGGACCGAGCAGTCGCTCGCCGCCGGGGTCCTGCGCCGCCCGCCCACCGGGTTCCGCGGCTACCTCGGGGTGGCCCTCATCCTGCTGGCCGTGGCCATCCTGGCCAGCGCCTTCTCCGAGCCCCAGGTGATCTGGGCGGTGGCCCTGATCGCGTTCGGGATCTTCCTGTTCCGCCAGGACGACCCCCAGCCGCCCGACGGCCCGCCGCCGTCCGGCGGGGGCGGCACCGACCCGGCGGCGGCCACGGCGACCCTGCCGGCGGTGCCGCCGGCCGCCACCACCACCGAGCCCCTCGGCCAGCCGCCGGCGTCCGCGGCCGCCATCCCGGTGGCTCCCGCCGCGCCGGTGGCTCCCGCCACGTCGGCGGCCTCCGCCGCCGCCGCCGAGCCGACCACCCTCCCTCCGCCCGACCTGCCGGTCTGGTCCCAGCCCCCGCCCCCGCCGCCGCCCGCCCCCGCGGCGGCCTGGGGCGCCCCGCCGCCGCGCCGGCCGCGGCGGCGGGCGTTCCTCGGCCCCCTGACCTTCGCCGCCGCCCTGATCGCCACCGGTGTGGCCCTCGCCCTCGACAACCTGCACGTCCTCGACCTGAGCGTCGGCCAGCTGCTGGCCGTGTTCCTGACCGTGCTCGGCGCCGGGCTGCTGGTCGGCACCTGGTGGGGCCGGGCCTGGGGGCTGATCCCGGTCGGGCTGCTGGCCGTGCCCGTGGTGGCCGTCACCGCCCTTGCCGGCAACGTGCCGGTCGAGGGCGGGGTGGCCGAACGTCTCTACCAGCCCACCACCCCGGCCCAGGTCCGCTCCAGCTACCGCCTGGCGGGCGGGGAGATGATCCTCGACCTCTCCAAGGTCAAGTTCCCCGCCGGGGCACCGCCCGTCCAGGCCAGCGTGGCCGGCGGGCGGCTGCTGGTGGTGCTCCCCGACGAGGTCGCGGCCGAGGTCCGAGGGCGGGTCGGGGTCGGCAGCCTCGACCTCCTCGGCCACGAGGACGCCGGCAGCCAGGTCGACTCCACCATCGTCGAACCCGCCGTCAAGCCCCCCAAGGAGGGCACCGCCCCCATGGTCCGGCTCGATCTCCGCTCCGGCTACGGCGTGATCGAGGTCCGCCGGATCAGCGACCCCCGCGGCTTCCACGACGTCGGGCCCTTCGACGAGCAGCTCAACCCGCCGCCCGCCCCAGCCACGGAGAGGTCCTGATGCGCCGCCACGAGCTCGACCCCGTCTCGCTGACCTTCGGCTTCGCCTTCACCGGCCTCGGGCTGCTGTTCCTCCTCGGCCGCGCCGACCAGGCCCTCCGCCTCCACTGGGTCTGGCCTATCCTCCTGCTCGTCCTCGGCGTCGGCATCCTCGCCGACCTCACCCGCAACCGAGCGTCCACCGAGGGCGACCAGCTCCCAGCTCCGACCCCAACCCCGGGTCGAGACCTCACCCCGGGTCCCGCGCCAAGGACGGCCCCGGACCTGGAGCCCGCGGGGGATCCCGGCCTGGAGCCCGAGCGGAGTCCGGACCCGGAGCCCGAGGGGCCTGTCGACGTGGAGCCCGAGGGGCCTGTCGACGTGGAGCCCAAGGGGCCTGTCGACGTGGAGCCCGAGGGGCCTGTCGACGTGGAGCCCAAGGGGGCTGTGGACGACCGCGAGCGCCGCATCTGACGGCCGGCTACCCTCCCGGTAGGGGCCCCAATATCCGGGGCTCGGTCCGGCCTGGGCGGGGTCCCCCGAGGCGGGCTCCCAAGGCGGGTCCCCGAGGCCGGTTCCCCGGGCCGGTTCCCGGGGCCGGTTCCTCTAGACGATTGATTCCAAGGTCAATGGTCGTAGGCGACCAGTGACCGCATGGTTGGCTGTGCGGTCTTGTCGTTGTGCCAGATCACCGCGGTCAGGGCCAGGACGCGCTGCAGGACTCGGACCGCGACCCCGCCAGGGGTG
>DASZON010000449.1:0-2355 GCA_035550755.1 Actinomycetota bacterium
CGTCGCCGCCGAGGTCGCCGAGGCCGTCGCCCGCGGCGAGCACGACCGGGCCCTGCTCGTCTGCGGCACCGGCCTCGGCATGGCGATCGCCGCCAACAAGGTCCCGGGCGTCCGCGCCGCCACCGCCCACGACCCCTACTCGGCCGAACGCGCCCGCAAGTCCAACGGCGCCCAGGTCCTCACCATGGGCGCCCGCGTCATCGCCCCCGAAGCCGCCGAGAAGGTCCTCGACCACTGGCTGGAGGCCGAGTTCGAAGGCGGCCGCTCCTCCCCCAAGGTCGCCAAGCTGGAGGCCCTCGACGACCGCTACCGCCCCGCCGGGTCGCAGGGGAACTGAGGCCAGAGAGGTCAGGCCGCCGGAGGCGGGACGACCGTGGTGGCCATCGTCGACGGTGGCGGCACAGGCTCCCCGTGGGCGCGCAGGCTCTCGATGTGAAGGGGAATTGCCTCGCGGATCAGGCGCTCGACCTCTTCGATACTGTCGCCAGCCACTCCGATACCCGGAAGCTCGGGCGTGTAGGCCGAGTACCCTGTCTCGCTGCCTTCGATGATGACCGCGTACCCGCTCACGTCCCCGGTCCCTTCAATCGAGCCTGCCAGAAGATGTTGGCGAGCGTGCCCGGTCGAAGCTCGTCACCCGGCTTCCCGGCAATGGTCACCGTACCAGGCTTGGTTGGATGGCGGAGGCTGCCGCTCTGGCGGACGAACCGCCAACCGTCCGCCTCGATGAGCTTGATCACGGCGCGGACCTTCATGGCCGCAACCTAGCTCCGGCATCAGCACCATTGGGCCGCCTGGCAAGATTTGTGGATATCTCGGATCAGCGGGTCCGGGCCGGGACCTGAACCCGGAGCAGGCCGTAGGCGATGCCGTCGGCCAGGGCCTCCCAGGAGGCGGTGACGATGTCGTCGGAGACCCCGACGGTGGTCCATTCGCCGTCGGGGTCGGCCGAGGTCACCAGGACCCGGGTGACGGCGCGGGTGCCGGCGCGGCCGTCGAGGATGCGGACCTTGAAGTCGACCAGCTGGACGTCCTTGAGCTCGGGGTGGCGGGGGCTGAGGGCACGGCGCAGGGCCTGGTCGAGGGCGTGGACGGGGCCGACGCCCTCGCCGACGGCCAGGACCCGCTCGCCGTCGACGAGCAGGCGGACGGTGGCCTCGGAGACGTCGCTGCCGTCCTCCTTCCTCTCCACCATCACCCGGTAGCCCTCGAGGGTGAAGGGCGCCTCGAAGGTCCCGCCCTCGCGGCGGACCAGGAGCTCGAAGGAGGCGTCGGCGACCTCGAAGGCGTAGCCGCGGTGCTCGAGCTCCTTGACCCGGTCCAGCACCCGCGACCCGAGGGCCGGGTCGGCGTCCAGGTCGAGGCCGAGCTCGCCCGCCTTGGCGAGCACGTTGGAGCGGCCGGCGAGCTCGGAGACCAGCACCCGGGCCTTGTTGCCGACCCGGCCGGGGTCGACGTGGCTGTAGGCGTCGGCCCGCCGGGCGATCGCCGAGGCGTGCAGGCCGGCCTTGGTGGCGAAGGCGGCCGCGCCCACGTACGGCTGGCGGTGGTCGGGCGGGAGGTTGGCCAGCTCGGCGATGGCGTGGGCGGTGGTGGTGAGGGCGGCCAGCCGGTCCTCGGGCAGCAGCTGCAGCCCGGCCTTGAGCTCGAGGCCGGCGACGATGGCGAACAGGTCGGCGTTGCCGCAGCGCTCGCCGTAGCCGTTGGCCGCCCCCTGGACGTGGCGGGCCCCGGCCTCCACGGCGACCAGGGAGTTGGCCACGGCGCAGGCCGCGTCGTCGTGGAAGTGGACCCCGACCCGGATCCCGTCCGGCAGGGCGCCCCGGACCTCACGGACGACCCGGGCCACTCCTGTCGGCAGGCTGCCGCCGTTGGTGTCGCAGAGCACGACCGTGTCCGCCCCGGCGTCGACGGCCGCCTGGAGCACGGCCAGGGCATAGGCCCGGTCGGCGGCGTGGCCGTCGAAGAAGTGCTCGGCGTCGAAGGTGGCCCGGCGTCCCGCGGCCACCAGGTGGGCCACCGAGTCGGCCACCATGGCCAGGTTCTCGTCCAGGGTGGTGCGCAGGGCCTCGGTCACGTGCAGGTCCCAGGACTTGCCGACCAGGGTGACGATCGGGGCCTTGGAGTCGAGCAGGGCGCCCAGGTTGGGGTCGTCGTCGACGCCGCGGCCGGGCCGGCGGGTGGCCCCGAAGGCGGCCAGGGTGGCGTGGCGCCAGGGCAGCTCGGCGGCGCGGGCGAAGTACTCGGCGTCCTTGGGGTTGGAACCGGGCCAGCCACCCTCGATGACGTCGACGCCGAGGTCGTCCAAGAGGCGGGTGACCCGCAGCTTGTCGGCCACGGTGAACTGGAGGCCGA
>DASZON010000450.1:0-6561 GCA_035550755.1 Actinomycetota bacterium
CCTTCGCCGAGACCCTGCGGGCCGGGCTGGGCCCGACCATGTGCGAGCGCTTCTACTTCCCCTACGCCCGCAAGCTGTGGGGCCTCGACCCGAGCGAGCTGGCCGGCGAGCAGGCCCGGCGGCGGGTCTCGGCCGGCTCGCCGGGCCGGCTGCTGGCCCGGGTGGCCCGCGGGGCCGGCCGGGAGCGGCCCTGGTTCTGGTACCCCAGGCGCGGGTTCGGGTCGATCAGCGAGCGCCTCGCCGCCGCGGCCGCCGACGCCGGGGCCGAGCTGCGCTACGGGGCCGCCGCCGAGCGGGTCGAGCTGCGCCCGGCGGGAGCCACCGTCACCCTGGCCGGCGGGGAGCGGCTGGAGGCCCGCCGGGTCTGGTCGACCGTCCCCCTGCCCGCCCTGGCCCGGATGGCCGACCCGGCCCCGCCGGCGGCCGTGCTGGCCGCGGCCGCCGGGCTCGACTTCCGGGCCATGGTGCTGGTCTACCTGGTCCTGGACGGCGGCCGCTACAGCCCCTATGACGCCCACTACCTGCCCGACCCCGGCACCCCGGTGACCCGGGTGTCGGAGCCGGCCAACTACCGCGACGGCGACGACCCCCGGGACCGGACCGTGCTCTGCGCCGAGCTGCCCTGCTCGCGCGACGGCGAGCTGTGGCGGGCCGGCAACGACTCGCTGGCCGGGCTGGTCCGGGCCGCCCTGGTCGACCGCGGCCTGCCCGACCCGGCCCCGGTCCGGCGGGTCGCCGTGCGCCGCCTGCCCAACGTCTACCCGGTCTACCGGGTCGGCTACGTGACCCCGTTCCAGGCCCTCGACGCCTGGGCGGCCGCCCAGCCGGCCCTGCTCAGCTTCGGCCGCCTAGGGCTGTTCGTCCACGACAACACCCACCACGCCCTGGCCATGGCCTGGGCGGCGGCCGACGCCCTAGCTCCCGACGGCGCCTTCGACCACGACGCCTGGGCGGCCGCCCGCGAGGGCTTCACCGGCCACGTGGTCGAGGACTAGCGCCGGCCGCGGGTCCGCGTTGACCTCGCGCCACACCGCCGGGACGACCTTGCGCAGGTAGCGCAGGGGCCGCACGAACGACCGGCCGGTGGTGCGGAACCGGTAGCCGATCGGGACCTCCAGGTAGCGGTAGCCCTTGGCCAGCAGGTCGAGGGTGAGCACCTGGGCGTAGTTGTAGTCATGGAGGATCTCGGCGTCGGCCGCGGCCGCCCGCGACAGGGCCCGGAAGCCGCTCTGGCCGTCGCCGATCGGGGCCCGGGCCACGAACCGGAGCAGGCCGGTGAGGGCCAGGTTGCCCAGGCGCCGCTGGGGCAGCATGCGCCGGATCTCGCCGGCGAACCGGGAGCCGACCACGTAGTCGGCCCGCCCGTCGAGGATGGGGGTGACCAGCCGCTCCAGCTCGGCCGGGTCGTACTCGCGGTCGGCGTCGCAGAAGGCCACCGCGACCGCGCCCCGGGCCACGGCCGCGGCCAGCCCCTGGCGGACCGCCGCCCCCAGCCCGCGGTTGATGGGCACCGGGAGCACGGTCGCCCCGGCCCCGGCGGCCCGCTCGGCGGTCCGGTCGGCCGAGCCGTCGTCGACCACCAGGCACTCGACCCGGCGCCCGGCCACCAGCCGCGGGACCCTGGCGACCACGGCCGCGACCGTGGCCTCCTCGTCGTGGGCGGGCAGGAACACCACCACCGGCCCGGGGCCGGCCGCGGGGCCGTGGCCCGGCGGCCGGGGCGGTGCTGGCAGGCGAACGGCCATGGGCGGGCGTCTCTCCACTCTCGACTTGGCCGCCCTGGGCCGGGCGACTAGGATTTAGGCGAACCTAAACACGGAGGCCGGATGTCCCGCAAGAGCGCCGTCGACCTGCGGCGAGGCGCGAGTCACCCGAACCCACCGGATGCTGGGGCCCCGGCACGGGAGGGTAGCCCGGCGACCGAAGGCGCGCCGGCGGCTGTCCACAGCCCCACGTCGGCCCGGTTGCGGCTGGCCATGGTGGTGGTCAGCCTGCTGGCGTTCATCTCGGCGGCGGCCGGGATCCTGGTGCCGGCCACCCACGGGACCCGGACCACCGCGGACGAGCCGCAGTACCTGCTCAGCGCCATCAGCCTGGCCGAGGACCACGACCTCGACATCGCTGACGAGCTGGCCGAGGGCCGCTGGCGGCCGTTCCACGCCCTGCCCCTGCCCGAACAGACCGAGCCGCTGGCGGACGGGCGCCGCCTCAGCCCCCACGACCCGCTGCTGCCCCTGCTGCTGGCCGGCCCGGTGGCGGCCGGCGGGTGGGTCGGGGCCAAGCTGGCCATGGCCGCGCTGGCCGGGCTGCTGGCCGCCCTGCTGCTGTGGACCGCCGTGCGCCGCCTCGGCGTCCCGGTGGGCGTGGCCGTCCTCGCCGCGGGGGTGTTCGCCTGCTCGCCGCCCCTGGCCACCTACGGCAGCCAGGTCTACCCGGAGCTGCCCGCGGCCCTGGCCGTGCTGGCCGCCGCGGCCGCCTTCCTCTCCCCCGCCGCCCCGACCCGACGGGCGACCCTGGTCGTGGGGGCGGCCGTGGTCGCCCTGCCCTGGCTGGGGGTGAAGTACGCGCCGGTGGCGGCGGTGCTGGCCGTGGTCGCCTGCTGGCGGCTGGCCCGGGCCGGCGACGGCCGGCGGGCGCTGGCCCTGGCCGGGTCGCTGGCCGTCGCCGGCGTGGCCTTCCTGGTGCTGCACCGCTGGTGGTACGGGGGCTGGACCCCGTATGCGGCCGGGGACCACTTCGCCGGCGGGGAGCTGTCGGTCGTCGGCACCGAGCCCGACTACCTCGGCCGCAGCCGCCGCCTGGTCGGCCTGCTGGTCGACCGAGGCTTCGGGGTGGCCGCCTGGCAGCCGGCCTGGCTGCTGGCCGTCCCCGCCCTGGCCGCCCTCGCCCGGCGCCGGCCGCCCGGCTGGGCCGCCCTGGCCGGTCCCCTGGCCGCCGGCTGGCTGGTGGCCACCTTCGTCGCCCTGACCATGCAGGGCTGGTGGTTCGCGGGCCGCCAGGTGGTGGTCGTCCTGCCCCTGGCCGCCCTGGCCGTGGCCTGGTGGGCCGGGTCGGGCGTCCGCCGGCCGGTGCTGCTGGCGGTGGCCGGCGGGGCCGGGGTCCTGGCCCAGCTGTGGCTGGTCGCCGACGGCGCCGCCGGCCGGGTCACCTGGGCGGTCGACCCCACCGCCACCACCAACCCGCTGTACCGGGCCTGGCGGCTGGTCCTGCCCGACTACCTGGCCATGGGCGCCTGGACGTGGGTCCTGCACGGGGCCTGGGTGGTCGCCCTGGTCGCCTGGGCGGCCGTGGCCGCCGGGGCTGGACACCGCCTGCCCGGCCTGCGTAGGCTCGGCAGCCGCAAACTTAGGAGCGCCTAACGACGGGGGTGGACGTGGTGGGAGGCCGGGCCGGGCGCCGGCTGGCCGGGGTGGTCCTCGTCCTGGCGCTGCCGCTGGCCGGGTGCGGGTCGGACGACGGGGCCGGGGTCCGCGACGGCGGCGGCCAGGCGTCGGGCAGCGGCAGCGGCTCGGGGAGCGGCGCCGGGTCGGGCAGCGGCACCGCCCCCGGGCAGGCGGCCGCCTGCAAGCCGGTCGGGGACGCCGCCGGCAGCGACGCCACCATCGCCGTCGAGCTCAAGGAGTGGACGGTGGTCCCGGCCAGGGCCGACGTGCCCGCCGGCAAGATCACCTTCGACGCCGGCAACACCGGCGAGGACGCCCACGAGCTGGTGGTCGTCCGAGCCGACGACCCGGCCGCGCTCCCGCTGGCCGCCGACGGCACCGTGGACGAGGAGAAGCTGCCCGAGGGAGCCTTCGTCGGCGAGATCGAGCCCTTCCCGTCCAAGCAGCGCTGCACGGGCACCTTCCAGCTGGCCGCGGGCAGCTACGCGCTGTTCTGCAACATCCTCGAGACCGAGGCCGACGGGTCGAAGGAGAACCACTACGCCAACGGCATGCGGGCCCGCTTCGAGGTCCGCGGGTAGCGGACCGCCCTCGGGCCCAGGGTGGCCAGGGCCACCACCCCGGCCAGCAGGTACAGCGCCGCCTGGCCGTTGAGGACCGCCACCACCCCGACGGCGTCGCCGAGCAGCCCGGCCAGCAGCATGCCGAGCGCCATCAGGCCGTTGAAGCTGCCCAGGTAGGTGGCGAACACCCGGCCCAGGTAGGCGTTGCCGGCGCGCTCCTGGACCAGGGCCGTCAGCCCGGTCAGCACCCCGACCCCCGGGATCCCGGCGGCCACGAACAGCCCCAGGTACAACCAGAGGGCGGTGGTCAGCACCGGGCCGTTCCAGATGGCCAGGTCGATCAGGGCGAACACGACCAGGCTGGTGCCGAGCAGCGGCCCGGGCCGCAGCCGCCTGGCCAGGCCGACCACGAGCACGCCGCCGAGCAGCCCGCCGATCGCCTGCACCCCCCGGAGCAGCCCGACGTCGGCCCCGTCGCCGCCCAGCTCCCTGGCCACGAACACCACGAACAGCACCGTGAAGATCCCCTGGGCCACCGCCGCCAGCCCGTTCACCACCAGCCCCCACCGCAGCTCCCGTTCCCCAAGGGTGACCCGCAGCCCGTCCACCCATTCGCCGAGCACCCCTCGGGCGGGGGCGGGGCTGTGGACAACCGGGACCACCGATCCCGGCGTTGGGCTACCCTCCCGTGCCGGGGCCCCAACACCCGGCAGGGGCGGGTGATCCGCGCGCGCCTCGGCGAAGGTACCCGGTGACGGCGGGGTTGGGTGCGGCGCATCCACCGGCCGCGAGCCCACCAACCCGATCAGGGCGGCGCCGAAGAGGAACGAGACGGCGTCGCCGATGACCAGGCCGGGGAGGCCGGCGAGCTGGACCAGGATGCCGCCGAGGGGGCTGCCGACGAGGCGGGCGAGGTTGCTGTTGAGGCCGATCAGGGCGTTGGCCCCGACCAGGTCCTGCTCGCCGACCAGGGAGGGAACCAGGGCGTTGCGGGCGGGGTCGTTGAGCTGGGCCAGGCTCGCCTCGACGGCCATGACCGCGTAGACGATCCAGAGGTCGCCGCGGTCGTGCACGGCCAGCAGCGGCAGCAGGAAGGCGGCCTCGGCCAGGCTGACCGCGACCAGGGTGCGGCGGCGGTCCCAGCGGTCGACCAGGACGCCGGCGAGCGGGCCGACGACCAGGCCGGGGAGGAGGCCGACCAGGAACACGGTCGCCGTGACCAGGCTGGAGCCGGTGAGCTGGAGGACCCAGACGGGCAGGCCGACCAGCAGGAACCAGTCGCCGGTCTCGGAGATGAGCCCGCCCGCCCAGAGCAGGCCGAAGTCGCGGCGCCGGAGCAGGGTCCAGCCGGCGGTCATGCCAGCACCTCGGGGCGCAGGAACGCCTTGAGGTCGAGGTGGACCGGCTGGGCCCCCTCGGGCGGGTCGTTCCGGGTGAGGCCGATGTAGGGCCGGATGACCGCGTCCAGGGCGTCGTGCAGGCCGGCCAGCTCCTCGGGGGTGAGGCGCAGGGAGTAGCTGCTGACCCCGGCGACCTCGCGCCAGGCGCGGGGGGCCCGTGACTCCAGGCGGAGGTACTGGCGGGCCAGGCGGGCGTGCTCCTCGATCTCGATGTTGGCCAGCGACGCCCGGGTCGCCCGGGCGGCGGTCATCACCTCGGGGTCGGCGTCGTCGACCGGCGGGTGCAGCTCCAGCCCGGTGTAGGCCGACCGCCAGGGCCGCTCGCGGCCGTCGGCCGCCTCCTCCCGGACGACCAGGCCCGCCCTGGCCAGCTGGCGCAGGTGGTAGCTGCAGTTGGCCGGGGTCGCCCCCAGGGCCTGGGCGCACTGGCTGGCGGTACGCGACCCGAGGGCGTTGAGCTGGTACAGCAGCGCCACCCGGAGCGGGTGGGCCAGCGCCGCCAGCACCGCCCTGTCGGTGATCTCCAGCCGCTGCTCGGCCCTGGCCATGGCGCGCCTCCCGACCTGAAAGAGTTCTTGCAGGTTCAAGGGAACCACCGTCCGGGGGAAATGTGCAACAGTTCTTTCAGATCGGGTCGGGGTGGTCCCCCGGTGGGTCGGGCCAGGTGAGGCCGACGGCGGCGGCCATGGCGGCCAGATCGGGGCGGACCCGGGCGATCTTGACCACCGCCCCGGCGGCCTGGGCGCAGAGCATGCCGAGGCCGTCGGCGGCCGCGGCCGCGCCGGCGGTCCGGGCCGCGGCGACCAGGCCCTGGCTGGCCGGGCCGTAGTTGCAGTCCAGCACCCGGACCCCGAGCCGCAGCCGGCCCTGGCCGGGGACGGGCTCGCCCCTGGCGGTCAGGGTGGTGGCCTGCACGACCACGTCGGCGGCGGCGACCAGGTCGGCCGCGCCGGACCAGGGGGCGGCGCCGGCGCCGGGGCCGGCGAGGGCGGCCACGGCCGCCGCCCGGCCGGGGTCGCGGCCGGCGACCAGGAGCGCCGGGGCCGCCAGGCCCTGGTTGCGGCGGGCGATGATCAGGCGGCTCCAGGCGAACGCCACCGCCAGGGCGACCCCGCCGGTGCCGAGCAGCACCGCCGGGCCGCCGCCGGGCCAGCGGCCGTCGCGCAGGCCGAGCTGGCTGCCGAGGGCCCACACGGCCCCGGCCACGTCGGTGTT
>DASZON010000451.1:0-11160 GCA_035550755.1 Actinomycetota bacterium
GTGGCAGCGCCGGCGGCAACCTACTTCTTCAAGCGGAGGACGACCGAGTAGAAACGGGGCCGCGCGTTGGGCCACGCAGCCCACCGGCGGGCCACTAGGGCGATCCCCCTCTCAGCCGAGTTGCACCGCCGCGGGGTATGGAGCCGTCACCACAGGCGGAGCGGGACAAGCCGCCGCGATGCGCCGACACTGCGGACATGCCGCCGGTGCTCGGGGACATGTCTAGCGTTCCTTCCCCGGCCGACGCCGAGCTTGAGCAGAGGCGCCACGGTGAGTAGCACCAAGTCAGGCTGAGATTGCCGCCAAATGCGGCGCGGACCGAAGGTCCACCAAGATCGCGGATAGGCCGATGAGTCAATCGCGCGAAGCGCACCTTGCGGCCTGGCGGCTTTGCTCGCCGAGGGCCATGCGCTTGCGCGCGCTTCCGCGCTGAACAAAGCTGAGGGATTGCCATCAGAGCAAGCAATCCAGCCTCGACAGGCAACCCCAAGTCGCTGACCTGCAGGTTTTGCGCCCCCGGCAGGACTCGAACCTGCAACCTACGGATTAGAAGTCGACCCACCACCGTCCATGGCATCACCCAGGATGCCGTTCTCGCTGTTCAGGTCAGGTGCACGGTCCAGGCGGTACGGCCTGGTCAAGTAGTGTTGTGCCTGGCGGAATGACCAACGGAATGACCGGCCGCGGTCAGTCAGCTGCCCGGGGTGCCGCTGGGCCCCATGCGCGGCAGAGCCGGACGCAGCTCACGCCGACCGGTCGGGGCCTCGCTCCCCAACAGCTCGTCAAGGGCGGTCGCCGTCTCGGCGGGCTTCAGGACCGGGAAGTAGTGGCCTGCGCCGACAATGGTGGCCGCCTTCATTGCGGGCCGCCATTGCTGGACGAGCGCACGGCTGTCGGCGAAGAAGGGCGGGCTTTCGGCACCGCCGATCCACACGATCGGCGTCGTGAGCTGCATCACCGCCGCCGGGTCAGCCATCCACGAGCCCATGGCCGGCAGGTCAGCCTGAAGCCAGGTGTTCAAGTCCGCGGCGGCGAGCGCCCGAGCGCCCTCCGGCAGTGCAGGCTCGATGAGCTCGACCGCGTCCTGGACACCCGAGGTGAAGTCGAGGAACGCCGTGACCGCGCCGTCTGCGTTCCCGCTCGTGTACTTGTCCACGACGAGAGGCATCGCCACCTCGGCGAGTTCCTTCAGGGCCTGCTGCACGACCTCGGTCTGCGCCTGGGCGAGCGGGGGCTCAAGCAGCACGGCCGACAGAAGACGATCCGGCGCCTGTGTCGCCAACTCCAGGGCGATGTAGGCGCCGAAGGAATGCCCGGCGACGTGCGCCTTGTCCAGCCCCAGGACGTCGAGGATCGATACGACGTCCGCAGCCTGCCCTGGGATGTCGGCGGTCTCGCCCGGCAGCCCGTGACCGCCGTGACCGCGCCGGCCGTAGTGGATCACCTGGTAACGGTCCTTGTTGACCAGCTCGTCCATGAGGGGCTTGAGCAGGTCGCGGGTCATCGCGCCGTGGATGAGGACCACGGGAGCACCTTCGCCCGCGACCCACACGTCGAGCCGATCCTTGTCGGACACCTTGACCCTGGTGGTCGGCTCGGGCATGGCCCTGGACGTCGGGGGCCCTGCCGACTCCTGGCTGGTAGCCATCGCGCTCGCCGCCAGCGCGTCGTGTCCCGTGTCCGGTGCCATGGTCACTCCTCGGTGCCGGCGCCCTGTGCGGCGCGTCTACGCAGGACGCTAGGCCGCGCGACAGAGGGCGGGCATCGGCGCGCTTGACCAATCTCGCTGGCGGGCCTACGCGGTTGTTCGTAGCCGCGCCACGGTCACCTGGACGTCGACAGTCCGCGGTCGAGGGTGTAGCGAGCGGCCTGGGTCCGGGAGGTGACCCCGATCTTGTGGAAGATGTTCGTCAGGTGCCGGGCGACGGTGCGGTCGCTGATGTACAGCGCCTCGCCGATCTGCAGGTTGGAGCGCCCCTCGGCGACCAACGCGAGCACCTCGCACTCACGCCGGGTGAGCCCGTCGGGCGGTTCCGGCCCGGGCCGGTGCGCGCCGAGCCGATCGAATATCGCCTGCGCCTTTGCGACCTCCGCCGCAGCCGACACCTCGTCGCCGAGCGCCCGGTAGGTCTCGGCGAGCTGGAGACTGGTACGGGCGGCGTCGTACACGGCGCCCAACTCGTGCCAGCGCCGGCAGGCGTCGCGCAGCACCGGGAGGGCGTGGGCGGGCCGGCCCTCGGCCAGCAGCACCGCGCCGCGCGCGGCGGCCGCCGTCGCCTCCAGCCCCGAGGTGGCGTACCGCGCCGCCGTCGCCGCGAGCTCGGACTCGGCAGCCGCCGCGTCCTCCAGCCGCCCCGCGGCGAGCGCGATCTCGACCATTGCCGCGCAGACCGGTGCCCGATGCAGCGGGTCGGCGCCCGCCGCCGCGGCGGCCGATCGCGCCATCGTCGCGGCGCCCGCCGCGTCGCCCTGCTGGAGCCGCAGCAGCGCCCGCCCCGGTTGCGGGTCGCGTCCGCGGGCGTGCGTCTCGTCGTAGGCGTCGGCGGCGCTTGGGTCCCCGCGCAGGCGGCGCACCTCGGCGACGACGTACCAGGCCTCCGCGGCGTAGTCGACCCGGTTGGCGTCGAGAAGCGCCACCACCTCCAACGCACCGCGCTCGGCGTCGTCCCACTCGCCGCGCAGGAGCTGCACGTGCGCTCGGTGGACCCGGCACATCGCGTTGAACACGACCGCCACTGGCAGCGATGCCAGCCACCGCTCGGTCAGGTCGGTCCACCGCGTCATTCGGCGCACGTCGCCGACGTCGTGACAGGCCGCGATCGCATTGCAGTAGAGGGCGGTCGTGAGAAAGGGGTCGAATTGGCCGTGCAGGATGGCCACCATCGCCTCGTCGAGCATCGCCAGGCCGTCGATGACCTGGCCCAACCTGATCAGGGCGCGTCCCTCGCCGTGAAGGCCTACGGCCACAAGTTCGGGGGTGTCGAAGCGGCGGCCGATGCCCTGCACCTGGCGGGCCGCGTCGACCACCGCGGCGGGTTCGCCTCCTGCGAACAGGCGCAACTCCACCTCGGTGAAGCTGGCCACGTACCCGTGCAGCGCGCACTCCGGAATCCCCGCTGCCAGGCGTCCGGCGTGCCTGAGCCAGCCGGAACCCTGCTGCTCGTCGCCGCGCGCCACGTGAAGCATCCCGAGTCTCATTGCGCTCATGGCGGCCTCGACCGGGCGGGAGTCGGCGAGGAAGGCGTCGTACGCGGCAGCACCGAGGCGCAGCGCATCGTCGGTGCGGCCGAGCCACCACACGGCGTCGGCGTGGGCTGCGAGGTCGTCGGCGGACAACTGCTCGGACTCGAGAACGTCGAACTGCGCGGCGGCGGTGGGCCAATCTCGTGTCGCAGCAGCCCGCCGCGCCTGTGCCAAGGCGTCACCGTGCTCGTCCATCCGATGCCTCCGTACGCGCCCCACGTTTCCGCCGGTCAGGCGCACCACTTCGGGCTCATGGTACGTGGTGGCAGGTCCAGGATTCGAGCCTGGGAAGCCAGGGCCTCGGAGCGAGCAAGGCAAGTGCTGGAAGGCTCTGACCTGGGGGTTTGGGCGCCCCCGGCAGGACTCGAACCTGCACCTTACGGATTAGAAGTCCGTTGCTCTATCCGTTGAGCTACGGGGGCCTGGGGGGAGCATACCTGGGTGATTGGGGTGGAGGCGGTGACGCCGGGGCGGGTGAGGGTGGCGATGGAGGGGGTTGGCGTCCCGGCGCCAGCGGGCGACCTCGGGGCGTTCCATGGGTGCGCCGAGCATCGGGCTGTCAGGGGGCGGGGCGGACGGCGCCGGCGTAGCTGGGGCGCCAGATGGAGGAGGTGCGGACCACGGCGCCGGTGTGGGGGGCCTCGACCATCAGGCCCTTGCCGATGTACATGCCGACGTGGTGGATGGTGCCCGGGTTGCCGGGGGTGTCGGCGAAGAAGACCAGGTCGCCGGCGACCAGGTGGAGCGGGTCGACCGGGCGCATGCCGTAGGCGGCGAACTGGGCGCGGGAGACCCGGGGGATGGTGATCCCGGCGGCGGCGTAGGCGAAGCTGGTCAGGCCGGAGCAGTCGAAGGTGCTGGGGCCTTCGGCGCCCCAGACGTAGGGGGAGCCGAGCTGGGCCAGGGCGACGGCGACCGCCTTGCGGGCGGCCGCTGAGGCGCGGCCGTCGCGGACCGGGGCGGTGCCGGCGGCGCGGGCGGCGGCCAGGTAGTCGGCGAAGGCGGCCCGCTGGTCGGCCTCCTCGCGGCGGCGTTCCCGGTCGATGAGGATGGCGACGCGGCGGTCCATGGTGCGGAGCTCGTGGCCGATCTCGGCGGCCAGGCGCTCGGCCTGGGTGCGCTTGGCGTCGAGCTGGGCGGCGCCCTCGGCCTGGGCGACCAGTCGGGCCGAGAGGCGCGAACGGGCGTCGTCGAGCTTGGCCTTGGCCCGCGCCACCTGGTCGACCAGGGACAGGTCGGCGTCGAGCACGGCCTTCTGGAGGGGCAGCCGTTCGAGCGCGTCGGCCGGGTCGTCGGCGCCCACCAGGCCGGCCACGAACCAGCCGGGGCCGGCCATGTAGGTGGAGCGGGCCCGCTCGTCGAGCTGGGCCTGGACGGTGGCCAGCTCCTGCTCGGCGGCGCGGCGGCGGCGGTCGAGCTTGGCGGCGTCGGCCAGCAGGTCGACCCCGCGGGCATAGGCGTCCTCCAGGTCCTCGGCGAGGACCTCGAGGCGCCGGTTCTGGTCGTCGAGCTTGGCCCGCAGGCCCGTGGCCTCGGTGCGCAGCGAGGCCAGGTCGCGGGGAAGCGGCCGCCGGGTCGCTCCCCCGCCGCCGGGACGGATGGGCCCGGGGTCGGCCGGGCGGACCGCCGGGCGGACCGCCGGGCGCGGGATCGGGACCGGCCGTCCGGGGTCGAGCGGATGGGCCAGGGCGGCTGGGGCGGACGCCAGTGCCGTGGCGACCAGCAGGACGGCCACGAGGATCAGCGCCCCCAGCGACCGGCGCGACGGGCGCCGCGGGGTCGCGGGTGGGAACGGCGTCGACGGCGGCATGGGTTCTCCGTGGGGCCGGCGGGTGCCGGCGTTGGTGCTGGCTCGTCCCGGGGTTCGGTTCGAGGGCCCCCGCGGATGGCGGCGTAGGAGGAAACCCAGCCATATGTCGTAGGGGAACTACGGTGTCGCCGGACGACCGGGGGCGGGGTCGGGGCGAACGTGGGGCGAGAGGGATCGCAACGATCGGGCCGGGGCCTGGCGCCGACATCCGGGCACACGGTCTGGTCAGCTGGGAGGAGGAGAGGTCGTGCGACGTTCCCGGATCGCTGTTCTGGCCGCCGCGGTCGTGACCGCCTGTCTGCTCGCCGGGCCCGCCGTGGCCGGGGCCGAGCCCGGGGCGGGGAAGGCGATGGTGCGGGTGGCGCACTTCTCGCCGGACGCCTCGTATGTCGACGTGTACATGGTGAGCCTGAACCGCAAGCAGCTGTTCCCCAACGTCTTCTACAAGTCGGTGTCGGCCTACTGGTCGGTGGCCGCCGGGCCGTTCACCTACGAGGTGCGGGCCGCCGGGGCCGCGCCCGAGTCCGAGCCGGTGATCCAGGTCAAGGGCAATCTCGACGCCGGCAAGGCCTACACGGTGGCGGCGGTCGGGCGCCGCGACCAGCTCCAGGGGCTGCTGCTGCGCGACGACATGGCGCCCTCGGCGGCGGGGCGGGGCAAGGTGCGGTTCCTGGACGCGGCCTTCGACCTGCCGGCGGTCGACATCGCGGTGTCGGGTGGGCCGAAGCTGCGGTCGCTGGCGTACCCGGAGCCGACCGGGTACCGGCAGCTGGACTCGGGCCGCCACCGGGTCGAGGTGCGGCGCTCGGGGGCCGGCGCCGTGGTCGTCAAGGGATCGGTCGCGGTCAGGCCGGGCACGGTCACCTCGGTCGTGCTCGTCGGCGGGGCCGGGGCGCCGCGCGAGCTGTACGCCTTCAGCGATGCCGCCGGGTCCCGGTCGGCGCCGGCCGGCGGCATCCGCACCGGGGCGGGCGGGACCGCTCCCTCCTCCCGCGCCCCGACCGCCCCGGTGCCTCTCGCCGCCGCCGTCCTGGTGGTCGCCCTGGTCGCGGTCGGGGTCGCCGCCGCCCGGCGGCCGGGTCGCGCCGGGGCCTGAGCGATGCCGCTCGCCCGCCGGCTCGCCAGTCCGGCAAACCCGGTCCCGGTGAAGGGCCAGGGCCGCCCCCGCCGGCCCATCCTGGCCGTCGCCCTGACGGTGGTTTGCGTAACCCTCGCCCTGGGCGCCTGCGCAGCGTCGCCGACCGGGCCGTCGCCCGACCCCCGGACCGGAGCCATGGGGGCTGTGGACAACCAGGAGCACCCGCAATCGCCTTCGGCTACGCTCCCCCTCCGGGGGGCCACGTCGCGGCCGGCGGGGTTGGAGCCTGCCCGGGGGGCGGGAGGCTTCGTCGAACCCGGGGCGGGGGTGCAGCCTGCCCGGGGGGCGGGGGTGCAGCCTGGTCGGCGTGCCCGGGGGGCTGGCAAGCAGTACGCGGGGTTGCGGGCTGCTCCGGCCTCGGGGAGGTTCGACCGGCCGGCGGAACGGCCGCCCGCCCCGGCTGGGTTTGAGGTTGGGGGGCTGCCGGACCAGCTGTCGGCGCCGGGGGGATCGCCGCCTGTCGGGCTGAGCATCCCGGCGATCGGGGTCGAGACCCCGCTGGTGCGCCTGGGGCTGGAGGCTGACCGGACCATGGAGGTGCCGGACGACTTCGGGCGGGCCGGGTGGTTCGCCGAGGGGCCGGCGCCCGGGCAGCCGGGACCGGCGGTGATCGCGGGGCATGTGGACTCGAATACCGGACCCGCCGTGTTCTACCGGCTACGGGACCTGCGTCCTGGCGACCAGCTGGCCGTCACCCGGGCGGACGGGAGCCGCCTGCGGTTCGTGGTCGAGGTGGCCCGCAGCTTCCCCAAGACCGGCTTCCCGACCGACGCCGTGTTCGGCCCCACCCCGGCGGCGGAGCTCCGGCTGGTCACCTGTGCCGGGACCTTCGACCGGGCCCGGGGCAGCTACCGCGACAACCTGGTGGTGTTCGCGCGCCTGGAGCAGCCGGCCATCCAGGACTGACGCGATCGCATGGACGCCGGGGGCGGCGTGACGGTCCCGGACGCACCAGCGGGCACGGAGCGCCCGAACCAGGGATGATCATGAGGTGGGAACGGGCGACGGCCGCGGATGGTCGAGGCCATGGCGGCTGCTGCGCGGCGCCGTGGTCCTCGTCCTCGTGCTGGGGCTGCTCTTCTTCGCCGGGGGCGGGTGGTTCTACTCCGGCGAGATCCGGGACGGGGCCCTGGCCAGCGTGGCGCCGTCGGCGCCCGACCTCCAGACCCGGGTCCTGGCCGTCGGCGACGCCACCATCACCCTGGCCCGTGATCCACAGTCCCCGGAGACGCTGACCACTCCGGGCACCTGGGGGCTGATCTGGGCGGGCGGCGGGTACGGGCGGCTGGGGGCGATCCGGTCCCAGACCGGCGACCGGGTCGAGCGAGCCTTCCGGCGCCTGCAAGGACCGAGCCCGCACACCGGGGACATGACGGCCGTGGACGGCTACGCCTGGCCGGCCGACCCCGCCCTGGCCGCCGGCCGCCCCGTCCGGGAGGTCAGCTACCCCTCCCCGCTCGGGCCCACCCCGGCCTGGCGGGTCGACGGCCGGCGCGACACCTGGGTGATCCTCGTCCACGGCTACAACGCCGCCCGCTCCGAGACCCTGCGGACCCTGGCCATCGTGGCCGGCCAGGGCTACCCGGCCCTGGCAATCGACTACCGCAACGACCCCAGCGCCCCCCGCACCGCCGACGACCTACGCCACTGGGGGGCGACCGAGTGGCGCGACCTCGAGGCGGCGACCAGGTACGCGATCGACCAGGGGGCGGGCGGGGTGGTGCTGGCCGGCTACAGCATGGGCGGGGCGGTGGTGACCAGCTTCCTGCTCTCCTCGCCGCTGGCGTCCCGGGTCCGCGGGGTGGTGCTCGACTCCCCGGCCCTCGACCTGGGCCAGGTGATCGACAACGGGGCCGAGGACCGCACCCTGCCGGTGCTGGGGACGCCGGTGCCGCCGGCGCTGACCGAGGTGGCCAAGGGGATCGCCGGGGTCCGCTACGACGTCGACTGGGGCCACCTCGACTATGTGGACCGGGCCGGCGGGCTGCGCTCCCCCATCCTGGTGTTCCACCAGACCGGCGACCCGACCGTGCCGGTGGGGATCAGCGAGCGGCTCGCCCGGGCCCGGCCCGACCTGGTGACCCTCGAGCGGTTCGGCGGCGACGGCCACGTCCAGTCCTGGAACGTCGACCCGCCCCGTTACGAGCGGGCGCTGCGGGCCTTCCTGGACCGGGTCGCCCCGGCCCGGGCGGCCTGACGCCCCGGCTGCTCGGCGGCGGCCTCCCGCCCCGGCACGCCGGCCGGGCTGAGCCGCGCCGTCAGGTCGTCCGGGGGCAGGGGCCGGCCGAAGTGGTACCCCTGGCCGAAGTCGCAGTCGAGCTCACGCAGCCGCCTGACCTGCTCGGCGTTCTCGACCCCCTCGGCCACCGCCACCACCCCCAGGGTGTGGGCCAGGTTGATGATCGCGGTGACGATCGCCTGGTCCTCCTGGTCGCTGAGCAGGCCGGCGACGAAGTTGCGGTCGATCTTGAGCTCGTCGACCGGGAACCGCTTGAGGTAGGCGAGCGACGAGTAGCCGGTGCCGAAGTCGTCGACGGTCAGGCTGACCCCGAGGCTCTTGAGCTCGGTCAGGGCCCCCGAGGTCGACTCGACGTCCTCCATCAGCACGGTCTCGGTGATCTCCAGGTAGACCAGGGCCGGGTCGATGCCGGTCTCGGCCAGGATCTCGGCCACCACCCCGGCCAGGTTGGGGTGGACGAACTGGCGGGCCGACAGGTTGACCTTGATGGCCAGGCGCCGGTTCTCGGCCTGCCAGGCGCGGGCCTGGCGGCAGGCCTCGCGCAGCACCTGGGTGCCGATGGACATGACCAGCCCGGTCTCCTCGGCCAGGGCGATGAACTCCCCGGGGCCGATCAGGCCCCGGTCGGGGTGCTCCCAGCGGACCAGGGCCTCGGCCCCGACGGCGCGGCCGCTGGCCAGGCAGTGGATCGGCTGGTACAGGACCCGGAACTCGCCCCGCTCGACGGCCCGGTGGAGCGAGCTGTGCATGGCCAGCCGGCGCTTGGCCCGGGCCCGCATCGCCTGGTCGAACACCTCGCGGCGGTTGCCGCCCCGGGCCTTGGCCCGGTACATGGCGGCGTCGGCGTTCTCGACCAGCGACTCGGGCCGGCTGCGGGTGCCCGAGGCCAGGGCGATGCCGATGCTCATGGTGACGAACACCTCGGCGTCGCCCAGGGGGAAGGGGGCGGTGGCCACCTGGGCGACCCGCTCGGCGATGGCCAGGGCGTGGGCCTCGTCGGCGATGCCCTCGCAGAGGATGGTGAACTCGTCGCCGCCGAAGCGGGCCACGGTGTCGCCGGGGCGGATGACCTCCTGGAGCCGCTTGCCCAGAGCGACCAGCAGCCGGTCGCCGGCGTCGTGGCCGAGGGAGTCGTTGATGAACTTGAACCGGTCCAGGTCCAGGAACAGCACCGCCACCGAGGAGCGGCTGCGCTGGGTCCGGGCCAGGGCCAGGGCGATCCTGTCCAGGAAGAACACCCGGTTGGGCAGGCCGGTGAGGGCGTCGTGGGCCGCCTGGTGGGCCAGCTGGGCCTGGGCCTGGCTGCGCTCGATGGCGATGTCGGCCAGGTGGGCGGCCAGCTCGAGCAGGCTCTGCTCGGCCGGGCCGGGCCGGCGGGGCTCGTCGAAGTAGACGGTCAGCACGCCCAGCACCGGGCCGCCGTCGGCGGCGATGATCGGGGTCGACCAGGCGGCCCGGATGCCCCGGGCCAGCGCCACCTGGCGGGACTCGCGCCACAGCGGGTCGCGGGCCACGTCGGCTGAGACCACCGGCTCGCGCCGGAAGGCGGCGGTGCCGCTGGTCCCGGCCTCGGGCCCGATGACCAGCCCGTCGGCCTCGTGCAGGCCGACGTCGATGAGCGAAGGGGCAGCGGCCACCGTCAACGTCTCGGAACTGTCGTCCAGCAACAGGATGGCGCAGCGGGCGCCGGAGGCCTCGGCCTCGATGACCTTGGCCAGGGCGTCCAGGGTCTCCATCATCGGCGCGTCGCGGGCGATCAGGTCCAGCACCTGCGCCTGGCCGGCCAGCTGGCCCTCGGCCCGGGTCCGCTCGGTGACGTCGCGGCAGTTGAACACCACCCCGCCGACGGCCGGGTCGTCGAGCAGGTTGTTGGCCAGGGCCTCGATGTTGCGCCAGGAGCCGTCGGCGGCCAGGAAGCGGAAGCCGAACCCGGCGCTCAGGGCGAGGCCGGCCAGGTGCTCGCCGAAGCGGGCGCGGACGTCGGCGACGTCGTCGGGGTGGATGAGCTCGAACACGTTCTGGCCGACCCGGGCGTCGTCGCGGTAGCCGAGCATCCGCCGGAAGGCCGGGCTGGCGTAGGTGATGCCACCGCCGGCATCGAGCACGATCACCATGTGGGAGGAGTTCTGGACCAGGGCCCGGAAGCGGGCCGCCGAGTCCCGCAGGGCCTTCTCGGCCCGCTTCAGCTCCAGCTCCTTGGTGATGTCGCGGGAGGTGAGGATGAGCCGGCGGGGCCGCCCGTCGACCGCCGGGACCCGGGTCCAGGAGCAGGCCAGCCAGCAGGCCTCGCCGTTGGGGCGCAGGACCTCGACCACCTGGGGCAGGGCCGCCTGCTCGTCGGCCCAGCGGTCGAGCTGGACCTCGCGGCCGGCGACGTCGCGGGGCCGCAGGCGGGCCAGGCCGCGGGAGCCGACCAGGTCGGCCGCCCGGTAGCCGGTGATCTCCTCGAACCCGGGGTTCCAGCTGGACACGGTGCCGTCGGGGTCGAGGGCGGCGATCCCGTCCGAGGTGTGCTCGACGATCTCCGACAGCTTGGTCCGCTCCTCGAGGATGGCCTCGAGCAGCTCGCCCTTCTCGATGGCCGTGCCGACCTCGGCGGCCAGGGCGTCCAGGACGGCCAGCTCGCCCTCCTCGAAGCCGCCGAAGCCGGTGCGGTTGTAGGTGCACAGCACCCCGATGACCTTGCCCTCGACCCGCACCGGGGCGGCCAGGCAGTCCCGCCAGCCCTCC
>DASZON010000452.1:0-6413 GCA_035550755.1 Actinomycetota bacterium
ACCGGCCCCGGGCAGAGGGCGTTGACCCGCACGTTGCGGCGCCCGAACTCGACCCCGAGCTCGCGCGACAGGGCGAGCACGCCACCCTTGGACGCGGTGTAGGAGATCTGCGAGGTCGCCGCCCCCATCACGGCCACGAACGAGGCCGTGTTGATCACCGACCCGCCGCCGCGGGCGAGCAGGTGGGGGATGCCGTGCTTGCAGCAGAGGAACACCGCCGTGAGGTTCACGTCCTGGACCCGCCGCCAGGCCTCGAGGCCGGTGTCGAGCACCGAGACGTCGTCCGGCGGGGAGATGCCGGCGTTGTTGAACAGCACGTCGATGCCGCCGTAGCGGGCCGCCGCCCGCTCGTACATGGAGCGGACGTCGTCCTCGTCGGTCACGTCGGCGTGCAGGTAGAGCCCGTCGACCTCGGCCGCCACGGCCTCCCCGGCCTCGTCCGACAGGTCGGCCACGCACACCCGCGCACCCTCGGCCGCGAACCGCCGCGCGCTCTCCCGCCCGATCCCGCTCGCCGCCCCGGTGATGACCGCGACCTTGCCGTCCAGCCGACCCATGCCGGTGACCCTCCCTTGGCTCGGGGAACGGTCAAGTATGCGCCGACGGCCCGGCGGCGGGCGCGCGCAGCCACAGCGAGGCCCGGGTGGGCTGCATGGTCTGCTGGACCACCCCCAGGAGCTCGGTGTGGAGGGCGTCGAGGTCGACCTGGTCGCGCAGGCGGGCCGCGAACCCGTCGACGGTGCGGGCGGCGTCGTAGCGGCGGCGGTTGAAGCGCCGGTCGACCAGGGCCTGGACGCGGCGGCGGAGGGGCGAGAACGCGGCCGCCGCGACCAGCGTGGCCGCGGCCACGGCCAGGCTGCCGGCGCCGCCGGCCAGCCGGTCGGCCGCCGGCAGGATGAGCAGGTAGGGGATCAGCAGCAGGGCCGTGACCAGGGCGTAGGCGACCGTGCGGCTGATCAGGCGGTCCAGGTCCCAGAGCCGGTAGCGCAGCACGGCCACGGCGATGGTCAGGGGCACCGACAGCAGCAGCGGCCAGGAGAAGGCGTCGGTGCTGGGCAGGACCCCGATGGCGGCCAGCCCGAGGGCCAGGAGCGGCCCGACCACCGAGGCGGCGGCCCCGAACGCGACCCAGCGCAGCTGCTGGCGCTCGGTCCCCCGGGAGCCTCGGAAGCGCAGCACCAGGCTCAGGGCGGCGGCCGGGACGCAGGCGAACATGATCCCGAAGCCGATCCAGCTGGTCACCGCGGCAACCGTGCCCGGCCAGCCGTGGAGGGCGAACGGCTTGACCAGGGGCTCGAGGGTCTGGGTGGTCGGCGTCGGGTCCAGGCAGTTCCCGACGATCTGCACGGCCGTGGCGGCGACAGCGGCGACCGCCACCGGACGCCAGCGGGGCGAGCGCAGCCGCCCGTCCGGGAGCAGGAGCAGGGGCAGGGTGACGGCCAGGGTAAGGCCGACCGCCCAGAAGTTCTCGCCGATCAGGACCAGGTACCGGCCGGCCGGCGGCACCGTCTGCCCGGTCCGCTGCAGCTGGTCGACCCAGGGGTCGACGGGGATGTAGGCCGACCACACCAGCCCGGCGGCGGCGTACAGCCAGCCGATCGGGTTGGCCGGCCGCCGCAGGGTCAGGACCAGCCCGATGGTCGCGAACAGCAGCCAGATGGAGCCCTCGAAGGCGCCGTTGACGATCACCTCGGTGGTCAGGGGCCGGACCACCAGCAGGGTCACCACCAGCCCGCCGAGCAGGCAAGCCAGGGTGGCCGCGAACAGCAGCCAGGCCTGCAGGGTCCGGGTCCTCGGGCGCATGCCACCGACGGTAGGCGGGACCCGGTACGGGAGCGTTACGGCCACCCCCCTCAGGTGGCGATGAACACGTTCTTGAGCTCGGTGTAGTGCTCCAGGGCGTGGGGGCCGAGCTCGCGGCCGACCCCGGACTGCTTGAAGCCGCCGAAGGGGGTGGCGACCCGGACCGAGGTGTTGGAGTTGACCGACAGGGTGCCGGTCTCGAGCGCCCTGGCCACCCGCAGGGCCCGGCCCAGGTCGCGGGTCCAGACCGACCCCGAGAGGCCGTAGATGCTGGCGTTGGCCAGCCGCACGGCCTCGGCCTCGTCGGAGAACGGGAGCACGACCGCCACCGGGCCGAAGATCTCCTCGGTGGCCGCCCGGTCGCCGGGGGCGACCCCGGTGAGCACGGTCGGCGGGTACCACCAGCCGGGGCCGTCGGGGGCGGGGCCGCGGATGGCCACCGGGGTGCCCTCGGGCACGAACGAGGCCACCGTGTCGCGCTGGCCGGCCGAGATCAGCGGGCCCATCTGGGTCGCCTCGTCGGCCGGGTCGCCGACCCGCAGCCCGGTCACGGCCGGCTCCAGCAGGGCCAGGAACGCCTCCATGGCCGGCCGCTCGACCAGGATGCGGGAGCGGGCGCAGCAGTCCTGGCCGGCGTTGCCGAACACCGCCATCGGGGCCGCGGCGGCGGCCGCCTCCAGGTCGGCGTCGGCGAAGACGAGGTTGGCCGACTTGCCCCCCAGCTCCAGGGTGACCCGCTTGATGGTCCCGGCGGCGCCCTGCATGATCCCGCGCCCGACCTCGGTCGAGCCGGTGAAGGCGATCTTGGCCACCTTCGGGTGCTCGACCAGCCGCCTGCCCACGACCCGGCCCGGGCCGGCGAGCACGTTGACCACCCCGTCGGGGATGCCGGCCTCGGCGGCCAGCTCGGCGAAGGCCAGGGAGGTCAGGGGGGTGAGCCCGGCCGGCTTGAGGACCACGGTGTTGCCGGCGGCCAGGGCCGGGGCCAGCTTCCAGGAGGCGATCGTCAGGGGGAAGTTCCAGGGGGTGATCAGCCCCACCACCCCCAGCGGCTCCCGGAAGGTCAGGTCGACCCCGCCGGCCACCGGGATGGTGTCGCCCAGCAGCCGCTCGGGGGCGCCGGCGTAGTAGGCGAAGGTCTCGGCCACCATGCCCATCTCGCCGCGGGCGTCGGCGATCGGCTTGCCGGTGTTGCGCATCTCGAGGCGGGCCAGCCGCTCCCGCTCGCCGTCGAGGCGCTCGGCCAGGCGGCGCAGCAGCCGGGAGCGGTCGGCCGGGGCGACCGCCCGCCAGCCCTCGAACGCGGCCGCCGCCCGCTCCACGGCGGCGTCGGCGTCGTCGGCGGTGGCGGCCTCCAACCGCGCAATCACGTTCTCTGTCGCCGGGTCGCGGACCTCGAAGACGGTCACGGCGTCACAGCCGCTCGAAGCCCCGGAACCGTTCCCAGTCGGTCACGGCGGCGTCGAAGGCGTCCAGCTCGACGGTGGCCATGTTGGTGTAGTGGTCGACCACGTCGGCCCCGAACGCCTGGCGGGCGACCTCGCTGTCGGCGAACAGGTCGCGGGCCTCGCGCAGGGTCCTGGGCACGCTCGGCTTGTCGCTGTTGTAGGCGTTGCCGGTGAACTCCTCCTCAAGGGGCAGGCCCTTGTCGACCCCGTGGAGGCCGGCGGCGATGATCGCGGCCAGGGCCAGGTACGGGTTGACGTCGCCGCCCGGGACCCGGTTCTCCAGCCGCAGCGAGGAGCCGTGGCCGACCACCCGCAGGGCGCAGGTGCGGTTGTCGTGGCCCCAGGCGACCGCCGTGGGGGCGAAGCTGCCGGCCGTGTACCGCTTGTAGGAGTTCACGTTCGGGGCCAGGAACAGGGTCAGCTCGCGCAGGCAGGCCAGCTGCCCGGCCAGGAACTGCTCCATCAGCTCCGAGTAGCCGTGATGCCTTCGGTCGCCCGCCATGACCGCGTCGTCGCCGTCGGCACTGCGGAGGCTGAAGTGGATGTGGCAGGAGTTGCCCTCACGCTCGTTGTACTTGGACATGAAGGTCAGGCTGCAGCCGTCCTGGGCGGCGATCTCCTTGGCCCCGTTCTTGTAGATGACGTGCCCGTCGGCGGTGGTCAGGGCGTCGGTGTAGCGGAAGGCGATCTCGTGCTGGCCGTAGTTGCACTCGCCCTTGGCCGACTCCACCCGCAGCCCGGCCCCGGCCATGGAGTTGCGGATCCGGCGCAGCAGCGGCTCGATCCGGGCCGTGCCCAGCAGCGAGTAGTCGACGTTGTAGTCGTTGGCCGGGCGCAGGTCGCGGTACGCCTTGGCCCAGGCCTCCTCGTAGCTGTCCCGGAACACGATGAACTCGAGCTCGGTACCGGCGTAGGCGACCCAGCCGCGCTCGGCCAGCCGTTCCAGCTGCCGCCGCAGCACCCCCCGGGGCGAGGCCAGCACCGGGCTGGCGTCCTCCCACTCGAGGTCGCACATGACCAGGACGGTCCCCTCCTGCCAGGGCACCCGGCGCAGGGTGTCCAGGTCGGGCTTGAACACGAAGTCGCCGTAGCCCCGGTCCCAGGAGCTCATCGCGTACCCCGACACCGTGTTCATGTCCACGTCCACGGCCAGCAGGTAGTTGCACCCCTCGGCGTTGTGCTCGAGCACGTCGTCCAGGAAGTGGGTGGCGGCCAGGCGCTTGCCCTGGAGCCGCCCCTGCATGTCGGCCATGGCCAGGAGCACGGTGTCGATGCGGCCGTCCTCGACCTCCGCCCGCAGCTCGTCCACGGTCAGCAGCCCCGACCTCATCGCCACACCCCTTCCTGGTCCGCCGCTCCGCCCCCACTGGCCACGGATCGTGCTGGCAGGCAACCCAGGCTGTCAACGCCGGTTTATGCTGTTCAGCCGACCAATGCCGAAGGAGGAGGTTCGCCCGTGCCCGCGAGCACCGAGCTCAGCGATGCCGTGATCGGACAGCGGCGCCTGCTGGAGCGCCTGCTGGTCCACGGCCGCCGCGACACCGGCGAGGAGCCGACCCTCCGCAGCCCCGACGCCGGCGACGCCGAGTTCGTCAAGAACCTCCAGACCTTCCTCCGCCTGGTGGTCGACGCCGACGCCCTCTTCCTCCGCGCCGCCCACGGCCTCAGCGGCGACCCGGCCCAGGCCGCGGCCGTCACCGGCCGGGTGGAGGAGCTGCGCGAGCGCATCACCCTGCCCACCGAGGTCCCCCTCAGCCTGGAGCTGCTGCTGGCCCGCCGCTTCGAGCTCGAGCGGCTCCTGATCGAGCTGGGCGACCGCGCCTACCTGGCCGGCCGGCTGGCCGACCTGTACGACGAGCAGCCGGGCACGGTCAGCACCTGGCGGACGCTGTACGGCGACGAGCTCCCGGCCCTGCTGCCCGGCGGGGTCACTCGCCACCCCGAGGCGGTCCGGCCGCCCGGGCCGGACGAGGTCGAGGCCACCCGGGAGCGGCTGGCCCGGCTCATGCACGTCAAGGAGTCCCAGGCCCAGGCGGTCAAGGCCCGCTGGGCGCTCAAGGCGCGGGTCACCGGCCCGACCATCCTGGTCCTGCTGCTGGCCGTGGCCGCCTTCGCCGCCGCCGTGGCCGGGATGGCGGCCGACGACCAGGCGCTGTGGTCGGCAACCGCCGCCGGCGCCGCCGGGGCGGCCCTCGGCGGGCTGCTCAGGCTGCGCGACGAGGTCACCCTCGGCACCCAGGCCCGGCAGTTCTGGCTCTTCTTCGTCGGCCAACTCCTGGTCGGCGCGGCCGCGGGGGTGCTCACCTTCCTGATCGACGACGGCGGCCTGGTCGCCGTGGCCGGCGGCCCGGCCGGGGTGGCCGCGGTCGCCTTCGCCGTCGGGTTCTCCGAGGCCGCCTTCGTCGGGCTGCTGACCCGCCTCGGCGGGACGGTGGCCGGCGGCTAGCCCTCGTCCTTGGCGCGGTCGCGGCGGCGGAGCTTGCTCCCGAGCCAGGTGATGGGGTCGTAGCGGACGTCGGCGACCCGCTCCTTGAGCGGGATGATGGCGTTGTCGGTGATGTTGATGTGCTCGGGGCAGACCTCGGTGCAGCACTTGGTGATGTTGCACAGGCCCAGCCCCATCTGCCCGCTGAGCAGCTCACGCCGGTCGGCGGTCTCCAGAGGGTGCATCTCCAGCTCGGCGTAGCGGATGAACATGCGCGGTCCGGCGAAGCTGCGCTTGTTGTCCTCGTGGTCGCGGATGACGTGGCAGACGTTCTGGCACAGGAAGCACTCGATGCACTTGTGGAACTCCTGCACCCGGTCGATGTCCTCCTGGGCCATCCGGTAGGT
This sequence comes from Actinomycetota bacterium, assembly GCA_035550755.1. GTDB lineage: Bacteria > Actinomycetota > CALGFH01 > CALGFH01 > CALGFH01 > CALGFH01. The sequence goes on from DASZON010000452.1 coordinate 6,084, forward strand.
GCCGTCGGACTCCCGGGGCCGGGGCGCGAACGGCGGCACCCGCTTGGCCATCTCGAAGTTGAACGACACGTCGGTGACCAGGTCGCGGATGACCGGGAAGGTGCGCAGGGGGGTGACGGTGATCGGCTCGTCGCGCTCGAAGATGTTCAGGCGGGTCATGCACAGCAGCCGCGGGCGGCCGTTGACCTCGGCCGAGCAGGAGCCGCACTTGCCGGCCTTGCAGTTCCAGCGCACGGCCAGGTCGCCGGCCTGGGTCGCCTGGACGCGGTGGATGGCGTCGAGCACCACCTCGCCGTCCTCGCAGGCCACGGTGTAGTCGCGCAGCTCCCC
>DASZON010000453.1:0-3830 GCA_035550755.1 Actinomycetota bacterium
GGCAGGAACTCGGCGAGGGCCGCCTCCAGCTCGGTCACGGGTGCCTACCTGGGGCGGACGTGGAGCACGTGGGCCGGTTCCCAGTGCGGGTCGAGGCGGACCCAGTTGGAGGACCCGTGCCAGGTCCAGGTCTGTCCGGTGAGCTCGTCGTGGACGTCGAAGGCGCCGGTCTCCCAGTCGAGGCCGAGCGCCGGCATCCACAGATGGACGAAGGTGTCGCGGGTCTCGTGCGGGTTCAGGTTGACCAGGACCAGCACGGCGTCGTCGCCGGTCTGCTTGGAGAAGGCGATGATGTCGGGCGAGTCGGCGAGGTGGAAGCGCAGGTTGCGCAGCCAGTGCAGGGCCGGGTGGGCGCGGCGGATCTCGTTGAGGCTTCCCAGGTAGCCGGCCAGCGACGGCTGGTTCCAGTTCCGGGGCCGGTACTGGTACTTCTCGGAGTCGAGGTACTCCTCCGAGCCGGGCCGCACGGCCTGGTGCTCGTAGAGCTCGTACCCGGAGTAGACGCCCCATGAGGGCGACAGCGTAGAGGCGAGCACGGCCCGGATCTTGAACGCCGCCGGCCCTCCGTACTGGAGGTAGGCGTGCAGGATGTCGGGGGTGTTGACGAAGAAGTTGGGCCGCATGTACTCGGCCGAGTGCGAGTGGGCGAGCTCGTTGCAGTACTCCTCGAGCTCGTCCTTGGCGTTCCGCCAGGTGAAATAGGTGTAGGACTGGGTGAAGCCGATCTTGGCCAGGACCCGCATCATCGGCGGCCGGGTGAACGCCTCGGCCAGGAAGACCACGTCCGGGTGCTCGGCCTTGACGGCGGCGATCAGCCACTCCCAGAACCGCACCGGCTTGGTGTGGGGGTTGTCGACCCGGAAGATGCGCACCCCGTGGGCGATCCAGTGTTCGAGCACGCCCTTGCAGGCCTGGTACAGCCCTTCGGCGTCGGGGTTGTCGAAGTTCAGCGGGTAGATGTCCTGGTAGACCTTGGGCGGGTTCTCGGCGTAGGCGATCGAGCCGTCGGGCCGGATGCGGAACCAGTCCGGGTGGTCCCGGACCCAGGGGTGGTCGGGCGAGCACTGCAGGGCGTAGTCGAGGGCGATCTCCATGCCCAGCTCGTTCGCCCTGGCCACGAAGGCGTCGAAGTCCTCGATGGTGCCGAGGTCGGGGTGGATGGCGTCGTGGCCGCCGGCCTCGGCGCCGATCGCCCACGGGCTGCCCGGGTCGTCGGGGCCTGGCTCCAGGGTGTTGTTCGGGCCCTTGCGGTAGGCGTGGCCGATGGGGTGGATCGGTGGCAGGTAGACGACGTCGAAGCCCATGGCGGCGACGGCCGGGAGCCGCTCGGCCGCCTGCTTGAGGGTCCCGCTGGTGGTGGCCGTGGCGCCCTCGGAACGGGGGAAGAACTCGTACCAGGAGCCGTACAGGGCGCGGGGCCGGTCGACCCAGATGCCGAGCCGCCTCGAGCGGGTGGCGTCCTTGGGCGGGTTCCGCTCCACCAGCTCGACCAGGGTCGAGTCGTAGGCCGAGGCGAGGCGCTCGGCCGGGTCGGCGCCGGCGTTGCGCAGCCCGGCGGCGGCCGCGGTCAGGACCTCCCGGCCGGCCGCCGGCACCCAGGCCGTGGCCGCCTCCAGCAGGATGGCGCCCTCCTCCAGCTCCAGGCCGATGTCGCGGCCGGCGTCGAGCTTCTTCTGGGTGCCGTTGCGCCAGGTGGCGATCTCGTCGGTCCAGGCCTCGATGGTGAACGACCAGGCCCCGGAGCGGGGCAGGGTCATCTCCCCCCGCCACTGGTGCAGGCCGTGGTTGACCTCGGTGAGGGGGATGAGCTGGCCCTTGCGGTCGCCGGGCCCGGTCAGGCGGACGGCCGCGGACACGACCTCGTTGTGGCCGTCGCGGAAGATGGTCGCCTCGACCGGGACCGTCTCGCCGGCGACCGCCCGGGAGGTGAACTCGCCGCAGTCGACCTGGGGACGGATGTCCTCGATCACGATTCGCCCGATCATGGGGAGACGCTACCACTCGGGCGCGGACCGGTCAGCCGGGACGGACGGTTCAGCGCCCCCGTGGGGGCCCGGCGCCGGGTGAGCGCGCGCGCACCCGCCCGCGGCCCCCCCTGGCCCCCACGAGGGCCTGCTCCAGTACCGTCCCGGAGCGCCCCGAGTCTTTCTGCTGGCAACCATCCTGACAAGGAGCAGATCTGGGTCACCTGCAATGTCTACGCAGGTCGCGGCACTAGTGGGGGACGCTCCGGTCGCCACCTCGCCAGGCGACCGGTAGCCCAGGTGGGCCACAGCCGGTCCTCCTCGGCGGCGTCGTCCGGCATGGTCGCGGCCAGCAGGGCGAGCGCCTGGGCGGCCGAGGCCGGGCGGTCGGCCGGGTCGGCGACCAGCAGGGCGGCCACCGCCCGGTCCACGGCGGCCGGGACCTCGGGGCAGGCCTCGCGGGCCCGGGGCGCCGGGCCGGCCAGCTGGGGCCAGCGCCGGGCCGGCGGGCCGGTGTCGGCCGGGTCGAACGCCTGGGTCCCGGTGGCCAGCTCGAACAGCACGGCCCCGAGGGCGAACAGGTCCATGCCCGGGCTGGCCGGGTACCGTCGGACCTGCTCGGGGGCCATCCAGGGAGGGGAGCCGCGCCGGTGCCGGCCCGCCGGGGCCTCGCCGACCGGCCGCGCCAGGCCGAGGTCGATCAGCACCGGGCGGCCGTCGCGCAGCACCACGTTGCCCGGCTTGACGTCCAGGTGGACCAGGCCCCGGTCGTGCAGGTGGCCGAGGGCGGCGGCCAGCTGCATGCCGACGAGGACCACGTCGACCGGGTGGAACGGCCCCTCGCCGGCCAGGGCGTCGTCCAGGGTCTGGCCCTCGACGTACTCGAAGACCAGGTGGGGCAGGGGCCGGTCGAGGCGGTCGTCCAGCAACCGCCGGATCCCGGGGTGGGCCACGGCGGCCGCGACCTCCGCCTCCCTGGCCAGGGCGGACACCGCCCGGGCACCCTGGCCGGGCCGGGGCAGCTTGACCGCCACCGGGCACCAGCGCCCGAGGTCCCAGGCCAGCCAGGTCTCGCAGCGGCGGCCGTCGCCGAGCAGGGCCCAGGCCAGCAGGCCGGGGGCCAGCTCGTCGCCGGGCGACCACCCCCAGGACGGCTCGGGGTCGGGGTCCATCGGGAGCTCCTTGGAGGTTGGGGAAGGCGAGGGGTGGTCGCCAGCGCCACCCCTCGCCTGATAGGGATCAGCCGCGGGTGCGGGTCCGCGTGCGGGTGCGGGTCCGCGACTTGGACATCGACGAGGCGCTGTGGCCACCGTGGTGCGAGAACACCTTGTGGCCGCCTCGGACGCGACGACCGCGTCCACGTCCTCTGCTCATGAGCTCACCCCCTCTCCAGATGTGCCGGTCAGTGCAGGCTCGTGCGGGTGCTGGAGGGCCCAGAGGCGGGCGTAGGCGCCGCCGGCGGCGAGCAGCTCGGAGGGCGGGCCCTGCTCGACCACCCGGCCGCCGTCCAGCACCACCACCCGGTCCGCCCGGGCGGCCAGGCCGAGACGGTGCGACACCGCCAGCACGGTCCGCCCCTCGGCCGCGCGGTCAAGGGCGTCGAGCACCGCCCGCTCCGAGGCGGCGTCCAGCCCGCTGGTCGGCTCGTCGAGCAGCAGCACCGAGGCGTCGCGCAGGATCGCCCTGGCCAGCGCCACCCGGCGCCGCTGCCCGCCCGACAGCCGTACCCCGCCCTCCCCCACCTGGGTGTGCCACCCTTCAGGGGATTGGTGGACGACGTCGTCGAGGTGGGCGGCGCGGGCGGCCGCCTCCAGCTCCCCGGTGGTGGCGTCCGGGCGCCCGAAGGTGAGGTTGTCGGCCACCGTC
>DASZON010000454.1:0-10144 GCA_035550755.1 Actinomycetota bacterium
CCGGCGACGGCCTCCGGGGCCTGCTCGCGGATCAGGGCGGCGACCTTGTCGACCAGCTCGGGCCGGTGCTCGCGGCTGGTCTCCCCGAGCAGCTTGGGCAGCATCACCTCGGGCACGAAGCCGACGCCCTCGGCCTGGGCCCGTTCGGCCATGGCCACCCGGTCGCTCCTGGCCGGGTCGCCGTCGGCGGCGGCCGTGGTGTCGAGCAGGACGAGGCCGCTGACCCGGTCGGCGTGGCGGCGCAGCAGGGCCAGGGCCACGTACCCGCCAAGGGACAGCCCGCCCAGCACCACCCGGTCGAGGCCGCGGTCGTCGAGGAGCCGGGCCACGTCGTCGGCCAGCAGGTCCATGCCGGCCTCCTCGACCGCCTGGTCCCTGGCCGCCCCGAACCCGCGCAGGTCGGGGACGATCACCTGGTAGCTGCCGGCCAGGGCCTCGACCTGGGGCGCCCACATCCGCCCGTCGAGCGGGAAGGCGTGCAGCAGCACCAGCGGCGTCCCGGCCCCGCTGGTCGCGGCCGGCGGCAGCGGCGGTTCCGGTTCGGGATGGTCGCCGGGGTCGGGGGTGGACATCGGAAGCTCCTTGGGTCAGGGGCGCAGGCCCCAGTAGGCGGGCAGGGGCGGGGCCTTGAGGCCGAGGGAGTCGAGGAACCCGACCAGCAGGCAGGCCGTGAACCCCCAGACCAGGGTCCCGTCGACCTGGAACACCGGGCTGGTCAGGTCGCCGGGGATGTTGCGGGCGGCGACCTGCACGTCGTCCAGGATGGCGGCGAACGGCATGGTCCCGTGGTTGGCCGGGTCGGCCAGCTGGCGCAGGGTCGGCCGCAGGATCCCGGCGACCTCGTCCGGGTTGGCGGTGAGCGGGGCCAGCCCGTCCCACACCCCGACCACCGGCAGCACGTCGAAGTCCGACACCGACAGGTACGCCCGGTCGAGGCTGCCCAGCACCCGAACCCCGGCCGGGTCGAGGCCGACCTCCTCCTGGGCCTCGCGGAGGGCGGCGGCGACCCCGTCGGCGTCCTGTGGCTCGACCGCACCCCCGGGCAGGCCGACCTGGCCGGCGTGCTGGCGCAGGTGGCCGGGCCGCTGCACCAGCACGACCTCCAGGTCGTCGGCCCCCTCCACCGGGGCCAGGGCCAGCAGCACCGACGCCGGCACGCCCGCCGGGTCCCCGGGGATGACGAACGGCAGCCGGATCACCCGGTCGAGCAGCGAATCGTCCATCCGCTCAGCATAGGAGCGGCTCACGCCAGGAGCCCGCCGTCGACCACCAGGGTGGCGCCGGTGATGTAGCTGCCGGCGTCGGAGGCGAGCAGCAGCAGCGGCCCCGCCAGCTCCTCCACGTCGGCCCAGCGGCCGAGCGGGACCTGGGCGACCAGGGCCCGGCTGGTCTCGGGGTCCGACCACATCCGGCGGGTCAGGTCGGTCCGCACCCATCCTGGAGCCAGGCAGTTGACCCGGACCCCCTGGGGGGCCGCCTCCACGGCCAGGGTGCGGGTGAGGGCGATCACCCCCGCCTTGGCCGCCCCGTAGGCGGCCAGACCGGGGCTGCCGCTGAACCCGGCGATGCTGGCGACGTTCACGATCGACCCCCCGGGGGGCAGGTGGGCCAGGGCGGCCTTGCAGCCGAGGAACACCGAGCGCAGGTTGAGGCCCATGACCTTGTCCCAGCCCTCGGTGCGGGTGTCGGCCACATAGGCGGTGAACCCCTGGCCGCCGGCCACGTTGACCAGGACGTCGAGGCGGCCGGTGGCGGCGACGGCCGTGCCGACGGCGGCCTCCACGGCCGCCTCGTCGAGCACGTCGGTGACGGCGACCACGGCGTCGGGGGCGCCGGCCCGGCGGGCGGCGGCGGCCGTCTCGCCCAGGTCCTCGACCGAGCGGGCGGCCAGCACCACCTTGGCCCCGGCGGCGGCCAGGGTCAGGGCGGCCTGCCTGCCGATCCCGCGGCTGGCCCCGGTGACCAGGGCCGTCCGCCCGTCCAGGCGCAGGGTCTGCTCGACCGACATGCGATCGCTCAGCGGTCGCGGCCGACCAGGGCCCAGGCACCCGGGAGCAGGCCGGCGGCGAGCAGGACCTTGAGGGCGTCCCCGGCCAGGAACGGGGTCACCCCCAGCTCCAGGCCCGTGGCCAGGCCGACCCCGAGCGTGGCCATCAGGAAGGGCAGCCCGAAGGCGTAGATGACCAGGTTGCCGGCGACCATGGTGACGACCGTCCGCGGCGGGGTGCGGTCCCAGCCCCGCTCGGCCAGCCAGCCGACCAGGGCGGCCGCGACCACGAACCCGACGATGTAGCCGAACGACGGCGCGTGCACCATGTCGGCTCCGCCGCTGGCCTCGGCGAACCAGGGCACCCAGGGGGTGAGCCCGAGGGCCAGGTACAGCACCATCCCGGCCAGGGCGCGACGCCAGCCGAGGGCGGCCGCGCCGAGCAGCACGGCGAAGGTCTGGCCGGTGATCGGCACCGGCGTGAACGGCAGCTTGATGGCGACCTGGGCGGCCAGCCCGGTGAAGGCGGCATAGGCGGCCACCAGGACGGCGTCGCGCACGCGGTCGCCTGGCAGCACGTCGGCCAGGACGAGTCGGCGGGGTTGGCGCAGCGCGCTCTGCGACGCGGACACGGGCGGCTCCTTCGCTGATCATCGGGTCGGGTGCTCGGCCGCCCAACTCTACGTTGCCGGGCGGTCCCGCCGCCCCACCCGCCCAAGCTCGCGGAAGCGCCGTTCCCAGCAGGCCTTGTGCCAGTGGCGGCGCTGGGACGGCTCGCCTTCCGGCCAGACCACCACGTGCAGGGTGCGGGGGAAGATCTCCTGGTCGCAGCCGGGGCAGCGGTACACCTTGGTCGCCCGGTAGGGTTGCACGAAGCGCAGATGCCAGCCGTCGGCGACCCATTCCAGGGCCAGCGGCTCGCCCCGGAACCGCCACGGGGGCTGCATCGTCGCCACCGGCCGAGTGTACGCAATCGGGGTAGGCTCGTCGCCTCCGATGAACCGCTTCGAGGACGCCGTCGCCCGCGAGCTGTCGACCCGCGTCAAGGCCAGGACCCGCAGCATCCGGGCCCTCGCCCGCTGGGCGGCGGCCAACCTGCCGCCGGGGGCGCTGGTCGCCGACGGGGTGGCCCTGGTCCTCGACCGGCTGGCCGGCGGCGACCCGGACGCCCTGGCCGCCCAGGTGATGACCGAGGCCCCCGACCGCTTCGGCCGCAACTGGGAGTCCGGCCCCGCCCACTGAGCCCTGTGACGGACGGCACAGCCCGCCGGTGACGGCGGTCATCGGGTTGCCGGCCCCAGGCGGGCCATGCTGGCCACCCAGGGGGGCGAGCCAACGCATGGAGGGCCGTATGACCACCGTCCGTGTCCCCGGGTTCCTCCCGTCGACCCGGGGCCTGCACTTCCCCAACGCCTTCCCCCACGTGCCCAACCTCGAGATCGACCTGCCCGGCGGCGCGACCCTCCCCATCGGGGACGCCGCCAACGGGCTCTGCGGCGGCATGGCCTACACCGTCCGCGACCTGTTCGAGGCCGGCCTGGCCCCGCCCGCGCTGACCAGGGCCCCCGGCGACGGCCCGGTGTTCCGGTACGTGGCCGACCGGCTGCTGGACAGCCTGTCGCTGCCGTTCGGGCCGGCCACCTACCTCAAGCTGATGCACCCGGCCCTGCCCGACGGCGACCTGCCGCTGGTCCACGGCCGGGCCTGGAGGATGGTGCGGCTGGAGTGGCCGGCCATCCGGGGCGACCTCGACCGCGGCGTCCTCAGCCCGCTCGGGCTGGTCAAGGTCAAGTCCCGCGACCCCCGCGACCTCGGCCTCAACCACCAGGTGCTGGCCTACGGCTACGACCTGGACGGCACCCGGCTGACGCTGCGGCTGTACGACCCCAACCACCCCGACAACGACCAGGTCACCTTGTCGCTCGACATCGGCCGGCCCCGCCGCCCGACCCCGGTGACGAGCTCGCACGGCGGGCAGGTGTGGTGCTTCTTCCGCACCGCCTACCGGTTCAAGGACCCCCGCCCGGCCCTGGCCGCGCTGCACAGCTGAGCCTCCTCCGTGGCCGACCGGTCCCGGTCACGGGGGGACGCTAGCCTGGGCGGGTGACCTCCCCCGCCTCCAGCGCCCCGGCCCGCCCCGGCGGCCTGCCCGCCCAGCCCGGCTACCCGGCGTTCCTGCTCGCCGCCACCCTGGCCCGGCTGGCCAGCGAGATGTTCCCGGTGGCGGCGGTGCTGCTGGTGCTGGACCGCACCGGCCGGCCCGGGCTCGCCGGGGCCGTGGTCGCCGCCACCACCCTGCCGGCGGTCGTCACCGGGCCGCTGCTCGGCGCCTGGCTGGACCGGACCCCGAGGCGGCGGCTCGCCCTGGCCTCCAACCAGGTGCTGCTGGCGGTCAGCCTGCTCGGCATCCTGGCCGCCGCCGGCCGCGCCCCCGGCTGGGCCCTGGTGCTGCTGGCCGCCCTGGCCGGGGTCACCGGGCCCCTGGCCACCGGCGGCTACACCAGCATGATCCCCCTGCTGGTCCCCGAGCGGCTGCTGGCCCGCGCCAACGCCCTGGAGGCGGCCAGCTTCAACACCGCCGCCATCGCCGGCCCGGCCACCGCCGGGGCGGTCGCGGCCGCCGCCGGCCCCGCCTGGGCCGTGCTGGCCGAGGCGGGGCTGGCCGCGCTGGCCCTGCCGGCCATCGCCCGCCTGCCCCACGTCGGCGTCCCGGCCGGCGACGACCCCGGGCCGCTGGCCGCGGCCATCCGCCAGGGGCTGGCCCACCTGGCCCGGACCCCGGTGCTGCGCGGGGTCACCGTGGCCACCGCCGTCGGCCTTGGCGGCAGCGGCCTGCTCACCCTGGCCATGCCGTTCTGGGCCGAGCGGCTGGGGGCCGGGCGGGCCGGGTCCGGCTACCTGTTCGCGGCCCTGGAGGCGGGGGCGATCGCCGGCGCCCTGGCCGCCGCCCGGCCGGCCGCCGCCTGGCCGCCGCAGCGGGTCGTGCTGGCCGGCCTGGGGCTGTTCGGGCTGGTGGTGATCGCCTGGCCGCTGGCCCCGTCGTTCGCGGCCGCCCTCGGCCTGGTGGCGGTGGCCGGCCTGGTCGAGGGGCCGGCGTTCGCGGCCACCTTCGCCACCCGCCAGCGCTGGTCGCCCCCGGCCCTACGGGGCCAGATCTTCACCACCGCGGCCAGCCTCAAGCTGGGCATGTTCGCCATCGGCTCCGCCCTGGCCGGCCCGGCCCTCGGCGTGGCCGGGGTCGGCGGCATCCTCGTCGCCGCCGGCGCCGTCCAGCTCCTGGGCGTGGTCCTCGGGTTCGCCGCCGGGGCCCGGGACCCGGCCCAGGCACCCGCCTGAGCCGGTAGGGTCAGCGGCCGACCTCGGCCGGCCAGGTCGCCGGTTTACCGGGGGACCACCCCGGCGGTCCCCCGGACCCCCCCTGAGGCGCTCGGGCTGGCCGGGGGGCGGCGCAGGTCGAGCCAGGCCCAGGCGGGGATGGCGAGCAGGAACAGGCCGCTGGCCGCGGTGGCGGTGACCCCGGTGTCGTTGAGCAGGATGAGCAGCAGCGAGCCGAAGGCGCCGAGGCCGAGGACCCGGCGGATCCACTCGGGGAGCTCGTCGAGGGGCCGGGGCGGGCGCAGGGCGATCAGGCCCGCCGCCAGGATCTGGAGCGGGCCGGCCCAGGCGAAGGGGCTGTTGGCCAGCAGGCGCAGGTTGCGGGCGAGCTGGTCGACGACCATGCCGGCGGCGTCGGCCGGGCCCGCGCGGAGCCGTTCGGCGAACCGGCCGGCGTGGCTGACCGGGCCGCCCAGCCCGGCCCCGAGGGCGACGGCCACGGCGGCGGCCACCGCCAGCCCGGCCAGCAGGACGGCCCGCCGGACCCTCGGCCGGCCGGGGGCGAGCACGACCAGGGCCGCGGCCGCGGTCAGCATCGAGGTCAGCGCCCCGCCGACGTCGGCCCCGAGCCGCGGCAGGCCGTCGACCACGCCCAGGCCGACCAGCAGGGCGGCGGTGGCGGCCGCGGGCAGGGGCGCGAACCCGGCGATCAGCATGACCGAGGCCAGGGCGAAGGCGAAGTAGCCGTTGCCGAGGCCGTAGAACCGCTCGCCGTCCCAGGCGCTCCCCCCGACCAGGGGCTGGGCCAGCCCGTGGCCCCCGAGCAGCAGGTCGAGGGCGACCAGCCCGAGCAGCACCGCCCCGAGCAGCACCGGCGCCCGCGGGCGGGCCCGGGCCCGGTCGGCGGGCGCCGGGCGGTCCAGGCGCAGGGCCACGGCGGTCAGGACGGCCGCGGCGGCGACCCCCGAGGCCACCCAGGCGACCGCCCATCCCCCGGCCGACCCGGGGTCCCAGAGCCGCGCCGCCACCGGCTCGCCCATGCTGGCCAGCAGGTACCCCGACGGCAGGGCCCAGGTGAGGGCGAGCAGCACCCTCGCCGCGGCCGCCCCGTTCCGGCCCCGCCAGGTGGCGACCAGGGCCGACAGGGCGAGCACGGCGGCCAGGCACAGCAGCGGGATCGCCCAGGTGCGGGCGGCGACCAGGGCGGCCACCCGGCGGTCCATCCGCAGGACGGTGGCGGGGAGGTCGCCGCGTTCGACCACCCGCATGACCGAGCCGTCGTCGCCCTCCGGCTCGGACCCGCCGGCGGCGACCGTCGGCCGCACGTCCTCCAGGGCGACCAGGCCAAGGCGCCGGGTCGAGTCCGAGGTCGGCAGGCCACGGCCCGGCCCCGAGCCGGGCCCGGGGTCGAGGACCAGCAGCGGGGCCGAGTTGGCCCGCCCCGGGGCGGCCCGGAGCCCCAGCACCATCACCGGGCCGGCCCCGTCCCCGACCGGCTGGAGCCGGCCGAGCACGTCGTCCAGGGCAGCGGCGTCGGGCACGGCCAGCACCAGCAGCTGGCCCTCGCGTACCGGCAGCGGCCGGTCGCCCGGCCCCAGCGGGCCCGGGGCGGCCGCCGGGCCGCTGCCTCCGAGGGTGAACAGCCCGGCAACCTCCTGGCCCGGCCAGGCCAGCACCCGGGCCGGCGGCAGCCGCCCCAACCGCGCCCCCGGGTTGTCGGCCCGGATCCGCCCGACCGCCGCCGGGCCGGGCAGGCCCGAGGCGGGCGCCGGGTCGCCCTCGACGGCGTCCAGCGCGTCCACCCGCCGCCCGGCGGCCAGGGACAGGACCCGCGAGGCCATCGGCTGGTGCTCGGACAGGGTGGAGACGAACCCGGCCACCGCCGGCCCGCCGGGCCCCCCGATCGACCGCGGGGCCTTCGCGGCCGCGTCCAGGGCCTCCTCCATGGTCAGCCGCTCGACCAGCACCAGCACCCCCGGGGGCGCCACCCGGTCCGCGCCCCCCGGCGGAGCCGGCTGGCCCGACGACGCCGCCGCCGGCGCCGCCCCCGGCACCAGGAGGACGACGCCCGCGAGCAGGCCCAGGAACCACCGCATCCTGGCATCGTAGCCGCCTCCCGGTCCCCGGGCGGTACCCTTGGCGCCATGGACGTGGTGGGAACCGGGACCCCGGCCCGTGACCGGGCGGCCGGGCTGCTGGCCCGGGCGGGCCGGATCGTGGTGTTCACCGGAGCCGGGGTGTCGACCGACTCCGGGATCCCCGACTTCCGTTCCCCCGGCGGGATCTGGACCCGCTACGACCCGCGCCAGCTGGGGTTCCGGCGCTACCTGAGCGACCCCGACACCCGCCGGCTGGCCTGGCGGCTGCGGCGCGAGCTGCATCACCTGGAGGCGCGCCCCAACCCGGCCCATCTGGCCTGCGTGCGGCTGGCCGCGGCCGGCCGGCTGGCCGGGGTCATCACCCAGAACGTCGACGGCCTCCACGGCGACGCCGGGCTCCCGCCCGAGCTGGTCTGCGAGGTCCACGGCACCGGCCGCGAGGTCGTCTGCCTGGCCTGCGGCGACCGGGGGCCGATGGGCGAGGCCGTGGCCCGGGTCGAAGCCGGCGAGGAGGACCCGGCCTGCCTCGGCTGCGGCGGGATCCTCAAGGCGGCCACGGTGTCGTTCGGCCAGAACATCCCGGCCGAGGTCTGGGCCAGGGCCGAGGCCCTGACCGCGGCCTGCGACGCCTTCGTGGCCGTGGGCTCCTCGCTGGTCGTGCAGCCGGCGGCCGGGCTGCCCCGGCTGGCCCACCGGCTCGGGGTGCCGCTGGCGATCGTCAACCGCGAGCCCACCCCCCTGGACCACCTGGCCGACGCCGTCCTCCACGGCGAGGCCGGGACCCTGCTCCCCGCCCTGGCCGACGCGGCCCTGGCCGGCCCGGGAGCCCGGTCCTGAGCCGCCCCCGGCTGCTGGTCGTCCAGCACGAGCCCGGCTCCCCGCCCGGCCTGGTGGCCACCGCGGCCGCCGCCACCGGGGTCGAGCTGGTGGTGGTGGAGGCCCCCGGCGAGCCCGTACCCACCAGCCTGGACGGCGCCGACGGGCTGGTCGTGCTGGGCGGGGAGATGGACGCCGACCAGACCGGGGACTTCCCGCACCTGCTGGCGACCATGGACCTGCTGCGCGACGCCGCCGACCGCCAGGTCCCGGCCCTGGGGATCTGCCTTGGCGCCCAGCTGGCCGCGGCCGCCCTCGGGGGCCGTGCCTACCCCGGCCCGGCCGGCGAGGAGCTGGGCTGGAACAAGGTCGAGCTCACCGGGGCCGGCCGGGCCGACCCGGTCACCGGCGCCCTGACCGAGCCGGCCGAGCTGTTCGAGTGGCACCACGACACCTTCGACCCGCCCCCCGGCGCGACCCTGCTGGCCACCGGCGCGGTCTACCCGAGCCAGGCGTTCCGGCTCGGCAGCGTGGTCGCGGTCCAGTTCCACCCCGAGGTCGACGGGCCGCTGCTGCGTGGCTGGTGGTCCGGGGCCACCCCGCCCAACTACCCGATCGACGAGGCGGTGGGCGGCGCCGACCGCAACCGGGCCAACGCCACCCGCCTCCTGGAGGCCTTCTGCCGGACCGCCTCGGTCAGGAGCTGACCTCGACCAGGCGCAGGACCTCGCGCGGCCCCTTGACCGACACCTCGGCGACCTCGCCGATGCCCCTGACGTAGAACTTGTTGTCGAGCACGTCCGGCTCCAGAGCGGTCCACTCGGCGGTCCGCAGGGCGTGCCGGAAGGACCCGGCCGGGGTGGTGACCCTGGCCGACCGGGCGATCACCTTGAAGACGTCCTCGGCCTGGCCCCGATACCACTCCTGGCGGAAGCGCCGCCCCAGCTGGGGGTGGGCCTGCATGAAGACGCCGGGCTGGGCGCCGTCGACCCCGGCGTGCCAGGTCCCCTCGGTGCTGACCACCCGGCCGTGCCGGTCGAGCTCGGCGGTGTCCTCGCCGAAGTACCAGACGTTGCCGCAGCGGTCCTGGGCGTAGTAGTCGCTGGTCCGCTCGGACAGGACGTTGTCCAGGTACAGCCGGTCCTCGACGACCCGGGTCCGGACCCCGTCCACCATCCTGGTCCTGCTGCTGGGGGCGACCAGGTCGAGGGCCGGCCTGCCATCCTTGGTGCCGGTGTAGACCAGCGTCCGGCCCGGCGTGAGCGGGAACCAGGGGTTGGTGACGTCGGCGCCGAAGCCGGCCGGGTCGACCCGGGGATGGTAGGCGGGCCCGGGGCCGAACCTGGGCAGCGGGCAGCCCCGGCTTGCGCCGGCGACGGCCGCTGCCGGCGCCACCCCGAGGGCGGCCACCGCCAGGGCGAGGACCACCAGGAACCTGCGTACCCGTTGCCGCATGTGGCAGCTCCCTTGTCGCGGCCGCCGGCCGCCGGGTGCGGCCGGTCCGAGCCGTGACGCAGGATCCGCCGGGCGAGCTGAGGAGAGCCTGAACGACCCTGAAGGCCGGTTCAGGGCCCGGAGCGGCTAGCCGTTCTCGGCGACCCGGCGCCGGGTCGCCGCCTTGGCCCGCTCCTCCCTGGCCTCGTCCAGGCGGTCCTCGGAGCGCAGCTCCTCGGCGCGGCGCTCGTGGGACTCGGCGTCGTCCCCGCCGCCGAGCTCCTCGGGGAGCACGGCGTGCTCGGCCAGGATGTCGACCCGGGTGACGTCGTCCTCGTGGGCGACGTGCAGGAACCCGCCGTCGACGGCCACCGCGGTGCGGCTGCCGCCGGCGTCGATGAACACCGGGCCCACGGCCAGGGCGGCCAGCAGGGGCGCGTGGCCGGGGAGGACGCCGAGGTCGCCGTCGACCCCGCGGGCGGTGACGAAGTCG
>DASZON010000455.1:0-2625 GCA_035550755.1 Actinomycetota bacterium
GTTGGAGCGCTCGCTGATCAGGTCGGCGGCCGCCCGCAGCAGGGTCACCCGGTCCTGCCAGGGCAGGCCCGACCAGGCCGGGTAGGCGGCCTGGGCGGCGGTGACGGCGTCGTCGACGTCGCGCCCGGTGGCCTCGTGGACGACTCCCAGCTCCAGCTTGGCGTCGTTGGGGCTGGTCAGGGTGAAGGTCTCGCCGTCCGTGCGGGGCTGGCCGTCGACCACCACCGGGATGGTCTGGCCGAGCCACGCCTTGGCGGTCCGCACCCCCTCCTCGTAGGCGGCGTGGAGCTCCTCGTTGTCGGCCGAGAGGGTGGCGTAGGTGACACGGAAGTTGGCCATGGGGGCTCCCTTCGCTGGAAGACATGCGGCCATGCAGGAGGACAGGTCTCGACGAGTCTACCCAGGGGTTCAGGTCCAGCCGCCAAAGCTCCGGGCGGCGGGGACGGCGAGCTCGTCCGGCCCGTGGGCGAGGCGGCCGGCGACCATGGTGAAGATCGCCTCGCCGCCCTCCAGGTCGGCCGGGTCGGCGGCCAGCACGTCGCCGCCGAAGGCGGTCAGGTCGGCCCGCTGGCCTGGCTCGATGGTGCCCGAGACCCGCTCCTGGCGGGCCAGGACCCGCCCGCCGAGGGTGAACACCTCCATGGCCACCGGGAGCCCGAGGCGCTGGCTGGGCCGGTGGTGATGGACGGCCGAGGCGACCCCGTGCCAGGGGTCGAGGGGGGTGACGCAGGCGTCGGAGGAGCCGCCGGTCGGCACCCCCCGCCGCCACAGGTCGGCGAACGGGTTCATGCTCTTGGCCCGCCGGGGGCCGAGGCGGCGGGCGTACATGCCGTCGGGGCCGCCCCAGACGGCGTCGAAGGCCGGCTGCACGCTGGCCGCCAGCCCCAGCTCGGCCATGCGGTCGGCGCCGTCGGCGCCGAGCAGCTCGACGTGCTCGATCCGGTGCCGGCAGCCCATGAAGGCGGTCGGCCCGACCGCCTTCATGGCCCGGCGGGCGCAGCGCAGGGCCTGGCCGATGGCCACGTCGCCGATGGCGTGGACCCCGACCTGGATCCCGGCCTGGCTGGCCCGCGTGTACAGCTCGGTGAGCTCCTCGTCGGTGTGGTAGAGGACCCCGCAGCTGTCGGGGCGGTCCTCGTACGGGGTGGAGAGGGCGGCGGTGTGGGAGCCGAGGGAGCCGTCCAGGAACAGGTCGCCGCCGACCTGGGCCAGCTTGCGGTCGGCCACGTACTCGAGGTCGAGGTCGCCCCAGTAGCCGATGACCTCGATGGGCAGGGCCTCGACCCGGCCCAGCAGCAGCTCGAAGTCGCGCCGGCCGGCGATGTCGGGCCCGGCCATCTCGTGCACGCAGACCACCCCGCGCCGGGCCGCCTGGCAGAGGGCGGCGTCCTGGGCGGCCAGCAGGGTGTCGGCGGGCAGGCCGGCCAGGGCGTGGCGCCGGGCCAGGTGGTTGGCCTCGCCCCTGGTCACCCCGGTGGGCTCGCCGGCCTGGTCGCGGTCGCAGCCGGCCGCGTCCAGGGCGCCGGAGTCACCGAGCACGTCCAGGGTGGCCAGCCCCTGGTGGCCGTCGACCCGCGACAGGTACACCGGCCGGCCGCCGGCGGCGTCGGCCAGCTCGGCCGGGGTGGGCAGCTCGGGGACGTCGAATCGGGTCTCGTCGTAGCCGTCGCCCCACAGCAGCCCGTCGGGCGACCGGGCCGCGGCCGCCCGGACCCGGTCCAGGACCTCGGCCACCGAGCGGGCCTCGCGCAGGGCGGCTCCCTGGTCGGCCAGGCCGGTGGCCGACAGGTGGACGTGGGCGTCGACGAACCCGGGCATCAGGGTGACGTCGCCCAGGTCGACCACCCGGTCGGCCCCGAGCGAGCCGACCTCGGCGGCCGGGACGACGGCGGTGATGCGCCCGCTCTCGACGGCCACGGCCAGGTCGAGGCGGCGGCCGAGGGCGTCGCCGAGGCGGTTGCGGGGATCGTGGAGGCTGGGCCCGGCGGCCCCCCAGACGGTGTGGGCGATGACCGCGAGGCCGGGCACGGGCTGGTGAACCTCCTGGGGTAGTCAGGCTGGCAGTCTAGGCGCTGTCCCCCACCCCCGGCCAGGGGGTGCCCCCCTCCTATAGCGGGATCAGGGAGCGGCGTTCATACTCGTACCACGCGTGAGCAGGTCGATCGGGCGTCTACTGGCGGCAGGAGGGCGGGGGTCCGTGAGTCAGCAACTGCGATACACCATCCGGAAGCTGCTGCGGGTGCTGCTGGTCCTCGGCATCCTCTGTGCGCTGCTGTTCCCGATCCTGTACCTGATGTACCGGTCCAACCGCGGCCTGGACTGGTGGAGCGTGCTCGGCGGTGACCCCCGGGTGGCCCCCGAGTACCGCGGCTACCTGATCCGCACCGACCACCCCCTGGCCCCCGACTTCAACTACTGGAAGGCGCTCTTCGCCCTGCCCTTCGCCATCATGGGCATGGCCCTCTACATGGTGTTCCTGATGTCGGCGATGGTCCTGCAGTTCGTGGCCATCTTCTGGTTCCTGGCCCGCGGGCAGACCTACGTCATCTACCCCCGCGAGTACGACGTCACCTTCGACGACGTCCGCGGCCAGCCCGAGATCGTCGAGTCGACCAAGGAAGCCCT
>DASZON010000456.1:0-2690 GCA_035550755.1 Actinomycetota bacterium
GCGTCCCCTTCAACATCGCCTGCGGGCGCTGCCGCAACTGCAAGGAGCGCAACACCGGCGTCTGCGAGAACGTCAACCCGGCCCGGGCCGGCGCCGCCTACGGCTACGTCGACATGGGCGGCTGGCTGGGCGGCCAGGCCAAGTACGTGACCGTCCCCTACGCCGACTTCAACCTGCTCAAGTTCCCCGACAAGGACCAGGCCATGGAGAAGATCCAGGACCTGGCCATGCTGTCGGACATCTTCCCGACCGGCTACCACGGCGCCTGGACGGCCGGGGTGACCACCGGCTCGACGGTCTACATCGCCGGCGCCGGCCCGGTCGGCCTGGCCAGCGCCACCTCGGCCCACCTGCTGGGCGCGGCCGTGGTGATCGTCGGCGACATGAACGCCGAGCGGCTGCGCCAGGCGGCCAGCTTCGGCTGCGAGACGATCGACCTGTCCCAGACCGACGACCTGCGCGGCGCCCTCCAGCAGATCCTGGGCGGCTCCGGCGAGGTCGACGCGGCCGTCGACTGCGTCGGCTTCGAGGCCCGTGGCCACGGCCAGGAGGGCTCGCAGGGCGAGGCCCCGGCGACCGTGCTGAACTCGGTGATGGACATCACCCGGGCGGCCGGACGGCTCGGCATCCCCGGGCTGTACGTGACCGGCGACCCGGGCGCGGTCGACGAGCCGGCCAAGGTCGGGTCGCTGTCGATCCGGATCGGGCTCGGCTGGGCCAAGTCCCACGCCTTCACCACCGGCCAGTGCCCGGTGATGAAGTACAACCGCCAGCTGATGATGGCGATCCTGCACGACAAGGTGCAGATCGCCAAGAACGTCAACGCGACCGTGATCCCGCTCGACCAGGCGCCCCAGGGCTACCAGGACTTCGACAAGGGCGCGGCCAAGAAGTACGTCCTCGACCCCAACGACATGGTGAGCTCGGCCGCCTAACCGGGCAGGGCGAGCATCCGCTCCAGGGCGACCAGGGCTTCGGCCCTGGTCGCCTCGTCGACCCGGACCCGGTTGGGGACCCGCCCGGCCACCAGCTCCTCCAGCGCCCAGGTGAGGTGGGGCAGGTCGATCCGGTTCATGGTCGAGCAGAAGCAGACCGTCCGGTCCAGGAAGGCGATCGTCTTGTCGGGGTGCTCGCCGGCCAGGCGGTGGACCAGGTTCAGCTCGGTGCCGATGGCCCAGGCCGACCCGGGCGGCGACGCCGCCACCACCTTGATGATCCGCTCGGTCGAGCCGACCTCGTCGGCCTTGGCCACGACCTCGTGGCGGCATTCGGGGTGGACCAGCACCCGCACCCCGGGGATGCGCTCGCGGACCCGGTCGACGTGCTCGGGCAGGAAGCGGTGGTGGACCGAGCAGTGGCCGCGCCACAGCAGCACCCGGGCCTTGCGGGCCCGCTCGGGGTCGAGGCCGCCGTCGACCCGGTGGGGGTCCCAGACCACGCAGTCGGCCGCCTCCAGGCCCATGGCCAGGGCGGTGTTGCGGCCTAGATGCTGGTCGGGCAGGAACAGCACCCGCTCGGCCCGCTCGAACGCCCAGGCCATGGCCGTGGCCGCGTTCGAGGAGGTGCAGATGGCCCCGCCCTCGCGGCCGGTGAAGGCCTTGATCGCGGCCGAGGAGTTCATGTAGGTCAGGGGCACGACCCCGCCCGGCACCCATTCCTGGAGGATCTCCCAGGCCTCGTCGACCTGGGCGAAGGTCGCCATGTCGGCCATCGAGCAGCCGGCGGCCAGGTCGGGCAGGACGACCTGCTGGTGGTCGCCGGTGAGGATGTCGGCCGACTCGGCCATGAAGTGGACGCCGCAGAAGACCACGAACTCGGCCTCGGGGCGGGCCGCCGCCTGCTGGGCCAGGCGGAAGGAGTCGCCGCGGGCGTCGGCGAACTGGATGACCTCGTCGCGCTGGTAGTGGTGGCCGAGGACGAACGCCCGCTCGCCGAGGGCGGCCCGGGCCGCCCGGGCCCGCTCGACCAGCTCGGGGTCGGAGGCGGGGGGGAGGTCGCCCGGGCAGGTGGTGCCCTTCTCGGAGGCCCGCTGGGGGCCGAGGAGGTCGAGGAAGACGGTGCTGGAGGCCATCGGTCGCTCCGTCCGTGAGATCGTGAACGCGCGCACATTCTACCGGCGGAGCACGCCGGCCGCCGCCGGGGTCAGCTCCGACGTTCGAGCCGGGCCAGCAGCACCGCCGTGGCCCCCCAGGCGACGGTGAGGATGCCCAGGAGCAGGGCCGAGCTGAACCAGGCCGCGTCCCCGGTCACCCAGCCGGCGACGGCGAAGGCGGCCGCGGCCAGCCCGAACGCGATGGCCCCGTTGCGGGCCCGTCTCCGGTCAAGGTCGCGGAGCTTGAACGGGTTGAGCAGCCGCAGCCAGCGGCGCCCCTGGCCGCCGGCCGGGGCCGCCGGCTCCGACGCGGCCGCCGCCGACGCGGCCTCCTGCTCCTGCTCCTGCTCCCGCTCCCGCGCCCGCGAACGTCGTCCCATCCTCTGGCCTCCCTGCAGCCTCGGTCCGGCGTCATCGTATCGGGGCGCGCTAGGCTCCGCTGATGCGTGTCGTCGTGGCCCCGGACAAGTTCGAGGGCAGCCTGCGTGCCGGCCAGGCCGCCGAGGCCATCGAGGCCGGGCTGCGCCGGGCCCGGCCCGACGCCGAGGTGGTGCGGCTGCCGCTGGGCGACGGCGGGGCCGGGACCCTGGAGGCGTTG
>DASZON010000457.1:0-1586 GCA_035550755.1 Actinomycetota bacterium
ATCGCCGCCACCAGCGCCACCACCACCCGCCGCCGCCGGCGCCTGGCCCCGGGCCCGCCGGTGCCGGTGCCGTTCAGGGGGCTGTGGATACCCGAGCGCCGCAGTTCCGCGGATCGGCTACTCTCCCCCTCCGGGGGCCCCGACACCGGCGGGTCGGGCTCCGGCCCGCCCGGCGGACCCTGGGCCAGCGCGGCTGGCGGCGCGGCGGCCGCATGCGCGGCGGGCGGCGACCCGGCCCCGGGGCCCTGCCCGGCCGACCCCGACCCACCTTCTCCTGACCCACCTTCTCCTGACCCACCTTCTCCTGACCCGCCTTCTCCCGACCCGCCGTCCGCGGACCCGTCGCCTCCGTCCCCCGGCCCGTCGGCTTGGTTGGCGCCCGAGCCGGTGAGCTGGACCCGGTCCAGGACCCGGGGGCGCAGGTAGGCCGGGGCCGGCATCGGGGGGACGGCGGCCAGGAGGGCGAGGGGGCTGGCCAGGCGGCGGCGGGCCGGGCCGCAGATGTCGCATCCGTCGACGTGGCGGGCGACCCGCTTGCGGACCAGAGGCGAGAAGCGGCCGTCCCAGCTCGACAGCATGGTCGACAGCTCGGTGCAGTCGGCGCGGCCAAGGCGGGCGACCAGGAACGCCCCGAGGGAGCGTTCGACCTGGTCCCGGAGGCGGCTCAGGAGCACGTAGGCGTGGCCGGGCTCGATGCCCATGGCCTGGGCGAGCTCGGTGCCCTCGAGGCCGTGGCGGAGGTGGAGGTCCAGGAGGGCGCGGTCGCGGTCGGAGAGGCCGGTGGCGGCATCCCAGACCAGCTCGCGCAGGTCGGACCGCTCGGCCGCCTGCTCGGGGCCGGTGGTGGGGTCGGGCAGGTCGGTCATCTCCTCCTCGGGGGCCTCGCGGGAGCGGGCCCGGATCCGGCGGAGGGCCTGGCTGCGCGCGACCGCGTACAGCCAGGGGCGGAGGCGCTCGGGGTCGCGGAGCTGGCCGAGGCGCTCGGCCGCGACCACGAACGCGTCCTGGGTGGCGTCGGCGGCCTCGTCCCGGTCGCGCAACAGCCCCCAGCAGAAGTCGTGCAGGCGGTCGGCGTAGCGGTCGTAGATCGCGGCGAAGGCGCCGCGGTCGCCGGCCGTCGCCGCCCGCACCAGCTCGGCGTCGCCGCGCGTGTCGGGTCGAGCAGGTCGTCCGTCCATTGCCCTCCAGCCATCGGCCCGGGCCGGGGCCGTTCGATGCTGTGAGCCCCGGGGCGGCGGCGGCCTTACGCTTTTGCGGAAGTATCTCCCGATCTCAGGAGAAAGGACGGTGGGCGGGATCGACCCGGGCGACGAGCTGGTGGACGTGGTCGACGACCAGGACCAGGTGGTCGCCCAGGCCGCCCGGCGCGAGGTGCGGCGCGGCCGGCTGCTGCACCGGTTCGCCTCGGTGCTCTGCCGCGACCCCTCCGGGCGGATCTACGTCCACCGGCGCACCGACGACAAGGACGTCTACCCGGGGATGTACGACATGACCGCCGGCGGGGTCCTGGCCGCCGGCGAGACCTACCTGGAGGCGGCCCGGCGCGAGCTGGCCGAGGAGCTGGGGGTGGCCGGCCCCGAGCCCCG
>DASZON010000458.1:0-3371 GCA_035550755.1 Actinomycetota bacterium
GGCATCGAGCACCGGGGCAACTTCTACGAGACCGCCGGGGCCATCCGCGACATCTTCCAGAACCACGAGCTCCAGGTGCTGGCCCTGATCGCCATGGAGCCGCCGGCCAGCTTCGAGCCCGAGGACGTCCGCAACGAGAAGGCCAAGGTCCTCAAGGCCCTGCGCCACCTCCAGGGCGAGGCCGTGGACGCCGGCGTGGTCCGGGGCCAGTACGCGCCCGGCTGGATCGACGGCAAGGAGGTCGGTGGCTACCGCGAGGAGCCCGACGTCCACCCCGACTCGGTGGTCGAGACCTACGTGGCCGCCGAGCTGCGGGTCGACAACTGGCGCTGGGCGGGGACGCCGTTCTACGTCCGCACCGGCAAGCGGCTGCCCAAGCGGGCCACCGAGGTCGTGGTCCAGTTCAAGTCGGCCCCGCACCTGCCCTTCGGGGAGGCGGCCCAGGACGGCCTGGAGCCGAACGCCCTGGTGCTCCGGATCCAGCCCGACGAGGGCATCACCCTGCGGATCGGGGCCAAGGTGCCGGGGCCGTCGATGGAGGTCCGCTCGGTGAGCATGGACTTCTCCTACGGCACCTCGTTCTCCGACGACCTGCCCGACGCCTACGAGCGGCTGCTGCTGGACGTGATGCTGGGCGACCCGACCCTGTTCCCACGCTGGGACGAGGTCGAGCAGGCCTGGGAGACGGTCCAGCCGATCCTGGACCGCTGGGCCGAGGCCCCGCCCCCCGACTTTCCCAACTACGAGGCCGGCAGCTGGGGGCCCAAGGCCAGCGACGAGCTGATCGCCCGCGGCCGCCCCGGCCGCCGGTGGCGCCGCCCATGAGCGCCCCCCAGGCGCAGACGGCCGAGGCGTTCGAGGAGGTCGCGCCCGGCGACATCGAGCAGGCCCTCGAGCGCCAGCGGGCCCAGGGCGGCGACGGCGGCGGGTCGGTGGTTCGGGCCAGCGTGGCCAACCTGGTCGTGGTCACCCCCACCCGGTCCGCCGGCCAGCGGGCCCTGGCCGCGGTCGAGGAGCTCGGGGCCAGGGCGCCGTCGCGCTGCGTGGTCCTGATCGCCGAGCCGCCCGAGGGCCGCCAGGGGGTCCGCTCCTGGGCCCGGGTGGTCAACCGCCGGCCCGACCACGGCCCGGAGGTGGTCTGGGAGGAGGTGGTGGTCCAGACCAACGTCCACCCCAGGCACCTGACCGCGGTCGTGCTGCCCCTGCTCCTGCCCGAGCTGCCGGTGTTCACCTGGTGGGAGGGGACGCCCCCGTTCGGCCAGGAGGTGTTCGCCGAGCTCACCTCGGTCACGAACCGGCTGATCGTCGACTCGGCCGCCTTCACCGACCCGGTGGGCGACCTGCGCCGCCTGGCCGGCAGCATCGGGACCATCGCCCCGGCAACGACCGACTGCGCCTGGGGGCGCCTCACCCCCTGGCGGGAGCTGCTGGCGGCCCCGTTCTCCGGCCCCCACCTGCGCCCCGACCGGGTCCGCTGGGTGCGGGTCGACGCCGTCGAGCCGACCGCCGGCCAGGAGCTGGTCGGCTGGTTCGCCTCCCGGCTCGGCTGGGAGCTGGAGGAGGTCCGCCAGTCCGGCGACGAGCTCGGCGCCGACTACCGCACCCCCGGCGGCACCTGCCGGGTGCAGGTGGTCGCGGCCATCGGCTCCTCCAACCTGACCCGGGTCCACCTGGAGCTGGACACCGCCGACGGGCCCGGCAGCGTCCGGGTCGAGGCCCCGCCCGGGCACCTGGTGGCCACGGTCGAGGTCCCCGGCCAGCCGACCGGGCGGCGCAAGGTCGGCCGCGGCGCCGGCCCGGCCACCGGCCCGGCCGGCCTCGGCCAGGAACTCCAGCTGTTCGGGCGCGACCGGGTGTTCGAGGACGCCCTGACCGCGGCGGCCGCCCTGGTGGCGAGTTGACCGACCGGGTGAAGGTCGTCGACGACCCCGGAGAGCTGGCCGAGGCCGCCGCCCGGGCGGCCGTGGCCGACCTGGAGGCGGCCGTCGAGGCCCACGGCACCGCCAGCTGGGTGCTGACCGGCGGCGGCACCCCGGTGGCCGCCTACCGGCGCCTGGCCGCCTCCGACCTGCGCGCCGGGGTCGAGTGGGAGCGGATCCGGGTGGCCATGGGCGACGAGCGCTGCGTCCCGGTGACCGACCCCGACTCCAACTGGGGCCAGGCCGCCGCCGCCCTGCTCGACCACGTCCCCGTCCCCGCCTCCCACCTGCTGCGCCCCCAGGGCGAGCTCGGGGCCGAGGCGGCCGCCGACGCCTACCAGGCCGCCCTGGCCGAGCTCCCCCCGGCCCCCGGGGGGACACCCCGGCTGGAGGTCGTCTGGCTGGGGGTGGGGGAGGACGGCCACTGCCTCTCGCTGTTCCCCGGCCACCCCGAGCTCGAGGTCACCGACCGGCTGGTCGTGGGGGTCCACGACAGCCCCAAGCCGCCTCCCGACCGGGTCAGCCTCACCCTGGCCGCCCTGGCCGGGACTGAGCGGCTGCTGGTCCTGGCCGCCGGCGAGGCCAAGGCCGAGCCGGTCGCCCGGGCCCGGGCCGGCGACGACCGCCTCCCCCTGACCAGGGCGGTGGCGGCCGTCCGGGAGGCCGGCGGGTCGGTCACCTGGCTGCTCGACCGGGCCGCGGCCGCGTAGCTCGAGCTGGGCAGGGTACCGTGCTCAATGAGCAGGTTTGCGCAGCCGAAGGAGAACCCATGACGGGCCACCAGGGTGAGAACTCTCTGACGGTCACGGACAACCGGACCGGGCGGAGCTACGACATCCCGATCAAGGACGGGGCCATCTCGGCCATGGCCCTGCGAGACATCAAGGCCGACGAGCGCGACTTCGGGCTGCTTTCCTATGACCCGGCGTTCATGAACACGGCCTCATGCCGCAGCGCCATCACCTACATCGACGGCGAGCAGGGGATCCTGCGCTACCGCGGCTACCCGATCCAGGAGCTGGCCGAGCGGGCCAGCTTCCTGGAGGTGGCCTGGCTGCTGGTCGAGGGCGACCTCCCCGACGCCGGCCAGCTGGCCGAGTGGACCGACCAGATCAACCACCACACCTTCGTCAAGGAGAACATCAAGAAGTTCATCGACGGCTTCCACCACGACGCCCATCCCATGGGCATCCTGGTCAGCACGGTGGCGGCGCTGTCGACCTTCTACCCCGACGCCAACCGGATCGACGACCCCGAGATCCGCCGCCGCCAGATGGTGCGCCTGATCGCCAAGATCCCCACCCTGGCCGCCTACGCCTACCGCCACGCCCGCGGCCACCCCTACCCGTACCCGGACAACGAGCTGTCGTACGCCGCCAACTTCCTCAGCCTGTGCTGGAAGATGGGCGAGCCCAGGTACCAGCCCGACCCGGTGCTCGAGCGCGCCCTGGA
>DASZON010000459.1:0-5134 GCA_035550755.1 Actinomycetota bacterium
GGTCGAGCTGGGTGAACTCGGGCTGGCGGTCGGCCCGCAGGGCCTCGTCGCGGAAGCAGCGGACGATCTGGTAGTAGCGCTCGACCCCGGCCACCATCAGCAGCTGCTTGAACAGCTGGGGGGACTGGGGCAGGGCGTAGAGCTCCCCCGGGGACAGGTGGGTGGTGACCAGGAAGTCGCGCGCCCCCTCAGGGGTCGACTTGGTCAGGTACGGGGTCTCGACCTCCAGGAACCCGCGGTCGGCCAGGACCCGGCGCAGGGTGGCGTTGGCCCGGGCGCGCAGCTCCAGGCCGTGGCGGGCCGCCGGGCGGCGCAGGTCCAGGTAGCGGTACTGGAGGCGCAGGTTCTCGTCGGCGTCGCTACGGCCCTCGAGCGGGAACGGCGGGGTCTCGGAGGGGGCCAGGACCTCGACCTCGGCGGCGGCGACCTCGACCTCGCCGGTGGGCAGCTCGGGGTTCTCGTTGCCGGTCGGCCGGGCCCGGACCGTGCCGCTGACCCGGACGCAGTCCTCGTGGCGGATGGCGGCCGCGGCCGGGGTCTGCTCGGGGCGGACGACCACCTGCACCACCCCGGAGGCGTCGCGCAGGTCGAGGAAGGCCACGCCGCCGTGGTCGCGGCGGCGGGCCACCCAGCCGGCCAGGCGGACCTCGGCGCCGGCGTCGGCGGCCCGCAGGCTCCCGCAGGCGTGGCTGCGCATGGCGCCGAGCAGCACCATCCCCTCGCCGGTCGGGTCCGTCACCGCGCACCTGCCTCCGCGATCGCCGCCACCCGGGTCACGACCTCTCCCATCGCCACCGCCTCCTGCTCGCGGGCGGCCATGTCGCGGACGGCCGCCTGGCCGGCGGCCAGCTCCTGCTCGCCGAGGATGACCACCGTCCGGGCGCCGACCCTGGCGGCAGCCTTCATGTGGCCGTTGAGGGTGCGGTCGGCATAGGGCAGGTCGGCGACCAGGCCGGCCCGGCGCAGGTCGCGGACCAGCCGCTGGGCCGGCACCTTGGCCGCGGCGACCAGGGGCACGACCAGGGCGTCGAGACGCCAGGGGTCGGGCGGGAGGTGGCCGGCCTGCTCGAGGGCGAGCACGGTCCGGTCCAGGCCGAGGGCCCAGCCGATGCCGGGAGCGGGCGGCCCGCCAAGGGCCTCGGACAGCCCGTCGTAGCGGCCGCCGCCGCCCAGCGCGTTCTGGGCCGCGTCCAGCGACCCGGCCTGCCACTCGAAGGTGGTGCGCTGGTAGTAGTCGAGGCCCCGGACCAGCCGGGGGGCCTCCTCCCAGGTGACCCCGGCCCCGGCCAGCAGCTCCCGGACCGCCTCGTCGTGGGCCTTGCAGGCGCCGCACAGGTAGTCGCGCAGCAGCGGCGCTCCGGCGGTCAGCTCCTCGACCAGCGGGTCCTTGGAGTCCAGGACCCGCAGCGGGTTCTGCTCGGCCCGGGCCCTGGCGGCCGCCGGCAGCCGGTCCCCGAGGCCGCGCAGGAACGCCAGCAGGGCCTCGCGGTAGGCGGGCCGGCAGGTCTGGTCGCCGAGGCTGGTCAGGAGCAGGGTGACCGGGATGTCGAGGCGCCGGAAGATCTCGTGGCCGACCAGGACCACGTCGGCGTCGATGGCCGGGTCGTCGGAGCCCATGGCCTCGATGTCGACCTGGGTGAACTGGCGCTGGCGGCCGGCCTGGGGCCGCTCGTAGCGGAACTGGGGGCCGGAGCAGACGACCTTGGTCAGGCCGGTGGTGAGGCGGCCGTGCTCGATCAGGGCCCGCACGATCCCGGCGGTCAGCTCCGGGCGCAGGGTCAGGGAGCGGCCGCCCTTGTCGGTGAAGCTGTACATCTCCTTCTGGACGACGTCGGTGGCCTCCCCCACCCCGCGGGCGAACACGGCCGTGTCCTCGAAGATGGGAGTCTCGATCGGCTGGTAGCCGGCCAGGCGGGCCTGGGAGAGCATGAGCCGCTCGACCTCGGCCCGGGCCCCCGACGCTGGCGGCAGGTGGTCGAAGGTGCCCTTGGGGGCCTCGAAGCGGCCGCTCACGCCCGCCTCCCCTGAACCGGGTCGAGGCCGGCCAGGAACGGGTTGGTGGCCCGCTCCCGGCCCACGGTGGTGGTGGGGCCGTGGCCGGGCAGGACGTCGGTCTCGTCGGGCAGGGGCAGGAACCGGGCGGCCAGCGAGGCCAGCATCTGGGCGGTGTCCCCGCCGGGCAGGTCGGTGCGGCCGATCGAGCCGGCGAACACCAGGTCCCCGGCCAGCAGCCGTCCCGGCTCGTCGCCGGCGGCGTCGGCGCGGAAGGTGACGTGGCCGGGGGTGTGGCCCGGGGTGTGGTCGACGACCAGGCGCACCCCGGCCAGCTCGACCACCTGGCCGTCGGCGAGCTCGCGGACGTCGTCCGGCTCCTGGAGCTCGAGCCCGCCGAAGGCGGCCCTGGCCTCGGGGCCGAACCCGGCCAGAGGGTCGGTCAGCAGGTGCCGGTCGGCCGGGTGGATGAAGGCGGGGATGCCGTGGGCGCCGGCCAGGGGAGCCACCGTCCAGACGTGGTCGAGGTGGCCGTGGGTGAGCAGGGCCGCCACCGGCTTGAGGCGGTGCCGCCGGCACAGCTCGGCGATGCCGTCCAGGGCGTCCTGGCCGGGGTCGACGACCAGCGCCTCCGCCCCGGGCGCGGCCGCGACCAGCCAGCAGTTCGTCTGGAAGGTCCCGGCGGGAAATCCGGTCACGAGCATGGGGCGCATGCTACCGGAAGGCCCCCCGCCCACACCTGGGATCTGGATAGACTCGGGGACTGTACGGGAGCGGTGGGAAGGGATCCGATGTCCAAGCAGACACGCAAGCGGGAGCTGGATCGGCTCCGGGCCAGGCGGGAGGCCGAGCGCCAGCGGGCCCGGCGCCGCCGGGCGCTGTTCACCTACGGCGCGCTGGCGGTGGTCCTGGTCGTGGTCGCGGTGGCCGGCGGGCTGTGGCTGACCCGCGACGACGACACCCCGGCGGCCGCGTCGGCCACCACCGCCGCCGGCGCGACCACCACCACCGCCGCGGCCGAGCAGTTCGACGACGCCCGGGCCGGGGCGCCGACCGCCCCCGCCCAGGTCGCCTGCGGCGGCCAGATCCCGGCCAAGGTCAAGCGCCCGAGCTTCGCCAAGCCGCCGGCCACCAAGGTCGACCCGGCCAAGACGTACCTGGCCACCTTCCAGACCTCCTGCGGGGACTTCACCGTCAAGCTCGACCCCAAGAAGGCGCCGGTCACCACGGCCAACTTCGTGTTCCTGGCCGGCAAGCACTTCTACGACTCGACCTGGTTCCACCGGATCGTACCCCAGGCGGCCGGGATCGCCGTCATCCAGGGGGGCGACCCCCAGGGCACCGGCACGGGTGGCCCCGGCTACGCCATCAAGGACGAGCTGCCCTCCAGCCCGGCCGCCTACAAGCAGTACTCGGTGGCCATGGCCAACAGCGGCCCCAACACCGGGGGCAGCCAGTTCTTCATCAACTTCGAGGACAACTCCAAGGGCCTGCAGCCCAACTACTCGGTCTTCGGCCAGGTCACCGAGGGCACCGACGTGGTCGACAAGATCGCCAAGGTCCCGGTGGGCGGCGCCCAGGGCGACACCCCGACCCAGTCGGTCTGGATCGAGAAGCTGACCGTCAAGGCCAGCTAGAACCCCCGGGCCGAGTCGAGCAGGATGGTCACCGGCCCGTCGCCGGCCGACTCCACCAGCATGTCGGCCCCGAAGCGGCCGCTGGCCACCGGGACCCCCTCGCCGGCCAGGGCCTTGGCCACGGCCTCGACCAGCGGGGCCGCCCGCTCCGGCGGGGCGGCGGCGAGATAGGAGGGGCGGCGGCCCCTGCGGGCGTCGCCGTAGAGGGTGAACTGGCTGACCACCAGGGCACCCCCGCCGGTCTCGGCCAGCGACCGGTTCATCACGCCCTGGTCGTCGCCGAAGACCCGTAGGCCGGCGACCTTGGTGGCCAGCCAGGCGGCGTCGTCGGCGGCGTCGGTGTGGGTGACCCCGACCAGGACCAGCAGCCCGGGGCCGATCTCGCCGGTCAGCTCGCCGTCGGCCACCACCCGGGCCCAGGCGACCCGGGAGACCACCGCCCGCACCTAGCGGTCCCCGTTGCCGTTGCCCGCGTGCGGGACCACGCGGAAGGCGTCGTAGACCCCCTCGACCTTCTTGACCGTGGACAGCACATGGGCCAGGTGGGAGATGTCGGCCAGCTCGAAGGTGAACCGCAGGGTGGCGACCCGGTCGCGGCCGGTGGCCACGGTGGCCGACATGATGTTGACGTGGTGGTCGGAGAGGACCTCGGTGATGTCACGCAGCAGCTTGGTCCGGTCAAGGGCCTCGACCTGGATGGTGACCGCGAACACGCTCGGCCCCGAGGTGTCCCACTCGACCTCGATGATGCGGTTCTGGTCGCGGCGCAGGTTGTCGGCGTTGGGGCAGTCGCCGCGGTGGACGCTGACCCCGTGGCCGCGGGTGACGAAGCCGATGATCGGGTCGCGGGGCACCGGGGTGCAGCAGCGGGCCAGCTTGACCCAGACGTCGTCGGCGCCCTTGACGATCACCCCGCGGGCGGCCGGCTGGGGGCGGGTCTGGCGGACAGCCCGCTCCAGGATCACGTCGTCGTCGTCGTCCTCCTGCTCCTCGCCGCCCAGGTCGGCCTGGAGGCGCTGCACCACCGCCTGGGCCGAGGTCTGGCCGGACCCGACGGCGGCGTAGAACGCCTCCAGGCTGGTGAAGCGCATGTCGGCGGCCAGCGCCGTCAGGGCCCCGCCCTGGGTCAGCTTCTGCAGCGGCAGCCCGGCCTTGCGCATGGCCCGGACCAGGGCGTCCTTGCCGGCCTCGATGGCGTCCTCGCGGCGCTCGCGGGCGAACCACTGGCGGATCTTGTTGCGGGCCCTCGGGGTCTTGACGATCCCCAGCCAGTCCCGCGAGGGGCCGGCGTCCTGGGCCTTGGAGGTGAAGATCTCGACGTTGTCGCCGTTCTCCAGGGCGTGCTCGAGCGGCACCAGCCGCTTGTTGACCCGGGCGCCGACGCAGCGGTGGCCGACCTCGGTGTGGACGGCGTAGGCGAAGTCGATCGGGGTCGCCCCGGCCGGCAGCTGGATCACGTCGCCCTTGGGGGTGAACACGAACACCTCGTCGACGTACAGGTCGGT
>DASZON010000460.1:0-8212 GCA_035550755.1 Actinomycetota bacterium
GGTGGCCCGGGCGGTGGCCGCGGCCGACCGGGCCGTGGCCCGGTCGAAGGCCCGCCTGGCCACGGCCACGGCCGAGCTGGAGCGGGCCCGGCGGCGGCGGGCCGAGGCCATGGTCGCCCTGGAGGCGGCCACCGACGAGGAGGACCGGCAGGAGCGGCGGCTGGGCGAGCAGGTCCGGGGGGCCTACATGACCGGCCGGGTGACCGGCCTGGCGGTGCTCGTCGAGGCCGCCGACCTGCGGGACCTGGTCGAGCGGGCGGTCACCCTGAGCTACGTGATCAGCGCCGACCAGGACACCCTGAAGCGGCTGGAGGTGGCCCGCAAGCGGGCCGTCCAGCTCCACCTGGGGATGGTCAAGGCCGAGCGGGCCCGTTCCGCGGCCGAGGCCAGGGTCCGCGGCGAGCTCGCCGAGATCGAGCGGGTCCGGGCCCTGCGCAGGCGGGCCAGGGACAAGCTGGACGCCCGGGTGGCCCGCCTGGCCGGGGCGGCCGGCGCCCTGCGCCGCCGCTCGGCCGAGCTGCGGCAGCTGATCCGCCAGGAGGAGCTGGCCGAGGCCGAAGGCCGTGGAGGCCGGGTTGTCGGCGGTCGGGTAGCCGCTGGACTCCTTCATGATGATCCAGCGCTCGGAGGGCGAGGTGCCCGACAGGTCGCAGGGCGGCCCCGGCCCCAGGATCGAGCCCCGGCCGCCGCCGGCCCCCTGCCGGCGGGCCAGCTCCTCCTGGCGGATCAGGCTCCGCAGCTCGGCCGACCGGCGGCGCAGGGCGCCGGCGGCCCCGGCGAGGCGGGCCACGCGGGCGTCCAGCTCCTCCTTGGCCCGCTGGCGCAGGGCCCGGACCCGTTCGACCTCGGCGACCTCGCCCCGGACCCTGGCCTCGGCCGCCGACCGGGCCTGCTCGGCCTTGACCATGCCGAGGTGGAGCTGGACGGCCCGCTTGCGGGCGACCTCGAGCTGCCGCAGGGTGTCCTGGTCGGCGCTGATCACGTAGCTGAGGGTGACCGCCCGCTCGACCAGGTCGCGCAGGTCGCCGGCCTCCACGAGGACCGCCAGGCCGGTCACCCGCCCGGTCATGTAGGCCCCCCGGACCTGCTCGGCCAGCCGGCCCTCCTGCCGCTCCTCCTCGTCGGTGGCCGCCTCCAGGGCGACCATGGCCTCGGCCCGCCGCCGCCGGGCCCGGTCCAGCGCGGCCGTGGCCGTGGCCAGGCGCGCCCGCGAGCGGGCCACCGCCCGGTCGGCCGCGGCCAGGGCCTGCGCCACCGCCCCGGCGTCGGCCCGGGCGTCCCGCAGGACGGTCTCGACCTCGCCCAGCCGCTCCCGGGTCTGGGTCAGCTCGTCCCGCCGCTCGTCCCCGGCCACCGGGTGGGGCAGCAGCAGCAGCGCCACCACCGCGGCCACCAGCCCGACCACCCTCGACCGTCCAGACATGATCAAGCCGTTTCGTCAGTTCGACAGAATTTTCCGAGTTACTGTACCGCCCGGCCCCCACGCCCCGGTAACCGGGCCCCGGTTTCATACCTCGTCCCCGCGGCCGGCCGACTGAAGCCACGGTGAAACCGCCACGAATCCGGCCGGGCGCATCCTCGGCGAGGCCGTGGCCATCAGGGCCACCGCGACGAGACGAGGGACCATGACCATCACCCGATCCCGGCCGGCGATCCGGGTCAGCGGGCTGGGGAAGTCGTTCGGCGACAAGCTGGTGCTCGACGGCATCGACCTCGAGGTCGCCGAGGGCACGATCTTCGCCCTGCTCGGCCCCAACGGCGCCGGCAAGACCACCACCGTCCACATCCTGACCACCCTGATCGGCGCCGACGCCGGCGAGGTGGCGGTGGGCGGCCAGGACGTGGCCGCCGACCCGGACGCGGTCCGGGCCGTCATCGGCGTCACCGGCCAGCTGACCGCCGTGGACAACCTGCTCACCGGCGAGGAGAACCTGCTCCTGATGGCCGACCTGCACCACCGGGGCCGCGACCAGGGCCGGCGCCGGGCGGCCGGGCTGCTGGAGCGGTTCGACCTGGCCGAGGTGGCCCGGAATCCGGCCGCCACCTACTCCGGGGGCATGCGGCGCAAGCTCGACCTGGCCATGGGCCTGATCGGCGACCCCCGCATCCTGTTCCTTGACGAGCCCACCACCGGCCTCGACCCGCGCAGCCGCCGCACCATGTGGCAGCTCATCCGCGACCTGGCCGCCGGCGGGGTCACCGTGTTCCTGACCACCCAGTACCTCGAGGAGGCGGACGAGCTCGCCGACCGCATCGCCCTCCTCGACCACGGCCGGCTGGTCGCCGAGGGCACCCCGGACGAGCTCAAGCGCCGCATCCCCGGCGGTCACATCCGCCTGCGGCTCGCCGACCCCGGCGGCCTCGAGGCGGCGGCCAGCCTGCTGGAGGGGGCGGTCCGCGACGACGAGGCGCTCACCCTGCGGGTCCCCAGCGACGGCGGCGTCCGCTCCCTGCGGGCCGTGCTGGACCGCCTCGACCGGGCGGCCGTCGAGGTCAGCGAGCTGTCGATCCACACCCCCGACCTCGACGACGTCTTCCTGACCCTCACCGGCCAGCCCGACAACGACCCCGACCAGGAGATGGAGCCGGCACGATGACCACGCTCTCCTACGCCGTGGCCGACTCGGCCACCATGCTGCGCCGCCAGCTGCGGCACATGCGGCGCTACCTGTCCGTGAGCCTGATGCTGATCGGCATGCCGGTCGTGTTCCTGCTGCTCTTCGTGTACGTGTTCGGCGGCACCCTTGGCGCCGGGCTCGGCGTCCCCGGCGGCGGCCGGACCACCTACGTCGCGTACGTGACCCCCGGGATCCTGCTCATGGCGGTGGCCGCCGGGGCCACCGGGACGGCCATCGCGGTGGCCATGGACATGACCGAGGGCATCGTGGCCCGCTTCCGGACCATGGCCATCTTCCGGCCGTCGGTGCTGACCGGCCACGTCCTCGGCAGCATGCTCCAGACCCTGCTCGCCGTGGTCGCCTCGCTCGCCGCGGCCGTGGCGATCGGCTTCCGGCCCAACGCCACCGCCGTCGAGTGGCTGGCCACGGCCGGGCTGCTGGCGTTCATCACCCTGGCCGTCACCTGGCTGTCGGTGGCGTTCGGCCTGGTCTCCAAGACCGTCGAGGCGGCCAGCAACCTGCCCATGCCGCTGGTGTTCCTGCCCTTCCTGGGCAGCGGGTTCGTCCCCACCGACTCGATGCCGACCGCCCTTCGCTGGTTCGCCGAGTACCAGCCGTTCACCCCGATCATCGAGACGGTGCGGGGGCTGCTGCTCGGCACCGCCATCGGCGACAGCGCCGTCCTGGCCGTGGCCTGGTGCGCCGGGATCACCCTGGTCGGCTACGTCTGGTCGAGGAAGCTCTACAGCCGCGACCCGGTCCGCTAGCCACCGTCAGGGCTGCGGCGCCCTGGCCCGCAGCAGGGTCAGGGCGGCGGCCCGCAGCTCGCCGGCGCCAAGGCCGGCGTACGACGACACCGCCTCGTCGTACGCCGGCCGGTCGGCGTCGGTGGCCGCCCGCCGGGCCCGGGCGGCCGACATGGTCGGCTGGAAGTTCCTCGGGAACCGGAACCGCTCGGCCAGGGCGACCAGCCGCGCGCCCGACCGGGCGGCCCGCTCGTCGCCGGTCCTCGCGGCCCGGTCCAGGTCGACCATGGCCAGGCCCAGCAGCAGCCCGCCGCAGGTCGGCAGCTCCATGAGGTAGGGGGGCGGGTTGGCGACGGGGTTGGCCAGCATCGCCGACAGCCGCTCGGGCAGCTCGCCGGTGAGGTCCCCGACCCGGCCGAGCCGGCCGTGCTGGGCGTGGGCGACCACGGTGACGGCCTTGGCCTCCAGGACCCACATGTCCTGGCTGACGTCGGCGTCCATGCCGAAGATCGGCCCCTCGGCGTTGACCAGCAGGTCGACGGCGCGCCGCCAGTCGCGCAGCCCGGCGTCGACCTCGCCCCGGGCGAGCAGGATCTCGGCCCGCACCGCGAGGCCGTAGGTGAGGGCGCCGACCGGCTCGTCGCCCCGGGGCGGGTCGAGCCACCGCTCGGCCTCGTCGACGTCGCCGACCTGGAGGCTGGCCAGCACCAGCCACCAGCGGATCCCGGCCAGGTCCGACGATGCGCCGAGCCGCTCCAGCACCGGCAGCACCGCCAGCAGGTGGGCTCGGACCTCCTCGCCCCGCTCGACCTGCAGGCACAGCTCGCCGATGCGGCTGTGGGCGACCGCCCCCAGGTAGGGGAACCGGCGGTCCTCGAAGGCCTCCAGCATCCGGGTGGCCGCCTTCAGGGCCCGTTCCAGGTCACCCTCGTTCTCCCAGAAGTAGCTGACGATGCCGTTG
Organism: Actinomycetota bacterium; assembly: GCA_035550755.1. Classification (GTDB taxonomy): domain Bacteria; phylum Actinomycetota; class CALGFH01; order CALGFH01; family CALGFH01; genus CALGFH01. Next base: position 4,326 of record DASZON010000460.1, read on the forward strand.
GCGGCGGCCGCCACCAGCGGCTCGTCGCTGTCGCAGAAGGCATAGAGGGCCGAGCGGTCCTCGGGGGCGACCTCGAGCACGACCGCGATCGCCCGGACCAGGGTGTCCGGCGGGGCCGGGGGGAGGCGCCGCAGCGCGACCAGGGAGCGCACCGCCCGGGGCCCCTGGAGCAGGAGGGTGTAGGCGGTCCACAGGGTCAGGGTCGTCCGGGTGGGCTCGACGAGCGCCGGCTCGGGCCGGTAGTGCGACAGCAGCCGGGCGCTCTCGGCGGCCAGGGCGGTCAGGCGCGCGTAGCTGGACTCGATCGTCCACAGGCTGGCGAGCACGGCCGAGGCCGCCGCCACCGTGCCGGCGTCCGCCCTGGCCAGCCCGTAGCGGATCGCCTGGGCGAGGTTGTCCTGCTCGGCCCGGACCAGGTCCACCGAGCCGAAGGGGTCGGGACCGAAGAGCGCGTCGTGGTGGGCCGTCCCGAAGTGGCGGGCCCAGGCCAGGAACCGCCAGACCACCTGGTCGGTCTCGCCGGCGGCCTCCCGGCGGGCGCCGCTGAACTCGCGGACCGTCTCCAGCATCCGGAGGCGGGTCCCGGTCGGGGTGTCGGTCACCTGGAGCAGCGACTGGTCGACCAGGTGCTCCAGGACCTCCGGCACGCCCCCGGCGGGGCCGGTGCCGTCCCCGGGGTCGCCGAGCACCTGCCCTGCCGCCTCGGCGGTGAACCCGGCCGGGAAGACCGACAGGGCCCGCATGGCCGCCTGCCCCGCCGGGTCGAGCAGGTTCCAGCTCCAGTCGACCACGGCCTGCAGGGTCTGGTGCCGCTCGGGGGCGTCGCGGGGGCCGCCGCGCAGCAGGCCGAACCGGTCCTCCAGGCGGCGGGCGATCTCGGCCACCGACATCGCCCGGACCCGGGCCGCCGCCAGCTCCACCGCCAGGGGCAGCCCGTCCAGGTGGCGGCACACCTCCTCGACCTGGCCGGCCGGCAGGTCGGCGCCGGGACGGGCCGCCCTGGCCCGCTGGGTGAACAGCTCCACGGCCGTGGGCAGGCTCAGCTCGGGCAGCGGGTACACCGACTCCGAGGACAGGCCGAGCGGCGCCCGGCTGGTGGTCAGCACCCGCAGGTCCTTGGTCATCGACACCAGCGCGCCGACCAGCCCGGCGACGCCGCCGAGGACCTGCTCGCAGTTGTCCAGGACCAGCAGGGCCGGGCCGGGACCGAGGGCGGCCGCGATGCCGGCGACCACGTCGGTGGGGGCGGCCCGCTGGCCGGCGGGGGAGCGCCGGGACTCCCCGGCGCCGAGGGCCGAGCCGACCTCGCCGGCCACGTCGGCGTCGGCGGCGACCCCGGCGAGGGCGACGAAGTAGACGGTCCGCTGCTCGGCCTGGCGACCCACCACCTGGGCGAGGCGGGTCTTGCCGAGGCCGCCGGGACCGACAACGGAGACAACCCGGGAGGAGCGCAGCAGGCCCGTCACCGCGGCCACGTCGCCGTCGCGGCCGAGCAGGGGGTTGGGATCGTGCGCCACGCCGTGGCGGAGGACCGGGGCCGTGCCCTCCAGGAGCTGGCGCTGCACGGCCTGGAGGGCGGGGCCGGGGTCGGTGCCGAGCTCGTCGCGCAGCTCGCGGCGGTAGGCCTCGTACCGGACCAGGGCGGCGGACGGCCCCGCCGTGGCCGCCTCGCCGCGCAGCAGCTCGGCCAGCACCTCCTCGTCGCGTGGGCGCTCGCGGGCCAGGTCGGCCAGCGGCCCCGCCGCCTCGCCGTGGCGGCCGAGCCGGGCCAGGGCCAGGGCGCGGGCCCGGACCAGCGCCCGGTAGGTCGGCGCCCGCTCGGCCCGCAGGGCCGCCACCGGGTCGCCCAGGTTGGTCTCGTCACCGCCCGGGGCGCCGTCCCAGAGGGCGAGGCCGGCGTCGGCGGCGGCCAGGGCGGCGGTGTGGTCGCCGGCCTGGGCATGGCGCGCGGCGGCGGCCGCGCTGCGCAGGACCGCGGCGGTGTCGACCTGGTCCTCACCGAGGGCGAGGCGGTAGCCGGTGGGGATGCTGGCGATCACCTCGGCGCCGAGCTGGGCCCGCCCCCGGGAGACCACCACCTGCAGGGCCTTGGCCGGGTGCTCGGGCGGCTCGTCCGGCCACATCCCCTCCACCAGCCGGGCGGTGCCGCAGCCCGTGCGCAGGTCGCCGGCGAGCAGCGCGACGAGGCTGCGCAGCCGGGGGCTGGTGATCTCCTGGCCGCGGTACGCCACCCGCGACAGCAGGGTCAGCGCGATGGTCACCCGACCAGCTTAGCCAGCCGGCCGACACGGTGGCGGAGATCCTGGGCCGCGCCACAGAATGAGGACGTGAACGACCAGCTCATCGGCCGCGAGCGCGAATGGGCGCTGCTGCGGGCGCACGTGACGGACGCCCTTGCCGGCCGCGGGTCGCTGGTCCTGCTCGCCGGCGAGGCCGGCGTGGGCAAGACCACCCTGGCGCGGCGGGTGCTGGCCGGCTCGGGCCTTGAGGTGCTCGAGGGCTTCGGGGTCCAGGGAGGCGCCGACGCGTTCGGTCCGGTCGTGGAGGTGCTGCGGTCGCACCTGCGCTCGGCGGGGGGCGCCCGGCTGGTCGAGGGGCCGCTGGCCGCCCACCTGGCGCTGCTGCTCCCGGAGCTCGGCCCGGCCGCACCGGAGGGCGACCGCGCGACCCTGTTCGAGGCCGTCCGCCAGGCGCTGGCGGCGATCGCCGCCCGGCGCCCGGCGGCGCTGTTCCTGGACGACCTGCAATGGGCCGACGACGCGACCCTCGAGCTGCTGGGTGCGCTGGCCCGGTCGCTGGACACCCAGCCGCTGCTGATCCTCGGGGCGTTCCGCAGCGACGAGCTGCCGAGGGGGCACTCGATCCGGCGGACGCGCGGCGAGCTGCGCCGCGCCGGCCGCCTGCACCAGGTCACGGTCGAGCCGCTGGGGGCCGAGGCCACCGCCATCCTGCTGGAACGGACCCTGGGGACGGCCGCACCGTCGCTGCAGCGGGCCGTGTTCGACCGGACCGACGGCGTCCCCTTCTTCGTGGACGAGCTCGCGTCGGCGCTGGCGTCCAGCGGGCGCCTGCGGCCGGGCCCGTCCGGCGCCGAGCTGCTGGAGGGCGAGGAGGTCCCGCTCCCCGACAGCGTGCGGGACGCCGTGCTGCTGCGGGCGGCCGGCCTGTCCGACGACGCCCGGGCCGCGGTGCTGGCGGCGGCGGTCGCCGGGCTGACGTTCGACCCCGAGCTGGTCACCGCCGTCGCCAGGCTGGACGAATGGCCCGACGAGCTGCTCCGCCGCGGCATCGTGGCCGAGGCCGCCGCCGGGCGCATGGCCTTCCGGCACGCCCTGGTCCGTGACGCCTTCTACGGGGAGATCCCCTGGACGCGGCGGGGCGCCCTGCACCGGGCCGTGGCCGAGCAGCTGCAGGCCGGTCGCGCCGCCCCGGTGGTGGTCGCCGAGCACTGGGCCCGCGGCCGGCGGCCGGACCAGGCCCGGGCGTCGCTGCTGGCGGCGGCGGAGGCGTTCGGCGCCGTGCATGCCTACCGCGACGCGGCCCGGACCACCCGCCGGGCGCTGGCCCTGTGGCCGGAGGAGGGCGACGAGCAGGCCCGCCTCGACCTGCTCGAGCGCCTGGCCGGCCTCTCAGAGCTCGCCGGCGACCTCGGCGAGGCCATCACCACCTGGCGCGAGCTCGCCGACGGGCGCCGGCAGGAGGGCGACCAGGCGCGCCTCGCCAGCGCCCACCGCCGCCTGGCCGCCGCGCTCGAGCTGCAGGGCCGATGGCAGGAGGCGCTGGCGAGCCGCGAGCTCGCCGCCGCCGCCTTCACCGCCGCCGGCCTGGTCGCGGACGCCGCGGCCGAGCGGCTGGCGTCGGCGGCCCACCTCAGGTCGGCCGCGAGC
>DASZON010000461.1:0-5496 GCA_035550755.1 Actinomycetota bacterium
CCGCGGGGCCGGGGGGCGCTCATTGGCGCACCTTCCGATCCATCGACGTCTCGTATGCGCCCGTCCTCCTCATCGGCCCAGCCACTCGTCGGCGCCGAGGCGGGCGCCGCGGGCGAACTCGGCCCCGGACATGGCCCGCCGGCCCTCGGGCCGCACCTCGACCAGCTCCAGGGCGCCGTCCCCGGTCCCGACCAGCAGCCGCCCGCCGGGGTGGACGGCGAGGCGGCCCGGGCCCAGCGCCGGGGCGGGGCCCCCGTGGTCGGCGGGGACGGCCCGGGTGATCTTGAGGCGGCGGCCGCGGTGGGTGGTCCAGGCGCCGGGGGCGGGGGTGAAGGCGCGGACGGCGTCGGCCAGCCGGCCCGCCGGCCAGGCGAGGTCGAGCCGGGCCTCCTCGGCGGTGACCTTGGGGGCGAGGCTGGCCCCCTCGGCGGGCTGGGGCCGGGGCTCGACCTTCCCGGCCTCCAGGGCATCGAGGGTCTCGACGGTGAGGCGGGCCCCCACCTCGGCCAGCCGCATGGTGAGGGCGCCGGCGTCCTCGCCCTCCCGCACCGGGACCTCGGCGGCCAGCAGGGTCGGGCCGGTGTCCATGCCGGCGTCGATCAGGAACGTGGTCACCCCGGTGACCTCGGCCCCGTCCAGCAGGGCCCGCTGCACCGGCGCCGCCCCCCGGTAGGCGGGCAGGAGCGAGAAGTGGAGGTTGATGATCCCCCGGGGGAAGGCGGCCAGCACCGGGTCGGGCAGCAGGTAGCCGAAGGCGCAGGAGACGCCGAGGTCGGCCCCGAGCGCGGCCAGCCGCCCGGGCAGCTCGGGGTCGCGGCCGCCCGGCGGCTCCAGCACCGGCAGCCCGCGCTGCCGGGCGGCCTGCTTGACCGGCGACGGCTGCGGGGTCCCGCCGCGGCGGTCGCGGGGCCGGTCGGGCCGGGTGACCACGGCCGCGACCTCGTGGGCCGAGGCGAGCAGCGCCTCCAGCGGCGGCACCGCGGCCGCCGGGGTGCCCAGGTAGACGACCCGCACGCGCCCGACCCTACAGGGTCTTGTCGGGCTTGATGGTCAGGTCGGAGCGGTGCAGGTGGGGGGCGATGCCCTCCAGCTCGAAGTCGAGCTCGCGCTCACGCCACTGCTTGAGGGCCCGCTTGCGGTCCCCCCGCGACAGCCGCTCGATGAACAGCACCCCGTCCAGGTGGTCGATCTCGTGCTGCATGCAGCGGGCCAGCAGGCCCTCGCCGTCCACCCGGAGGGGCTGGCCGCGGACGTCGACGGCCTCGACGGTGACCTCCATGGCCCGCTTGCAGGCGTAGTAGATCCCGGGGAACGACAGGCAGCCCTCCTCGCCGTCCTGCTCGCCCTCCCAGCGGGTGATGAGCGGGTTGACCAGCACCCCGAACGGGTGGTCGCCGGTCTCCTCGTCGGGCGGGATGTCGTAGGCGAACATGCGCTTGAGCACCCCGACCTGGGGCGCGGCCAGGCCGGCGCCGTGGGCGGCCCGGAGGGTCTCCAGCAGGTCGTCGCCGAAGCGGGCCAGCTCGGCGTCGAAGCGGGTCACCGGGTCCGACCGCTGCTTCAGGACCGGGTCGCCGAAGAGCCGGATCTCGAGCACTGCCACAGGGCGGGTTCTCCTTCTCGACGCGAGCTACGTGCGGGGGGCGGCCAGGACCTCGAGGGGTTCGACGTCCACCGAGAGGCGCGGGCGGCTGGTCCGCGACGCCTCGGTGAGCAGCGGGCGCAGGGCCCTGGCGGCGGACTCGGCGTCCTCGACCTTGGCGATGATACGCCAGCCTCTGCCCATGGCCGCCGGGCCGAGCAGCTCGACCTTGGGGCCGAGGGCGGCGGCCAGCGCGGTCATGGCCTCGGTCGCCTCCTCCGGCTCGGGCCCCTCGACCAGGACCAGCCGCCGGGCCGGGGGGAAGCCGAGCTCCACCCGGCGGGGCAGCTCGTGGCGCCAGAAGAAGTCGGGGTCCCAGCGGACCAGGGCCTGGACGGCGTGGTGGCCGCCCGCGCGGGTCTGGAGCACCAGCCGGCCGGCCCCGCCCCGGGGGCCGCACCAGGCGGCGGCCCGGCTCCAGGTCCGGTAGGCCTCCTCGGCCGCCCGGACCTCGGCCTGGCCGAGGGCGGTGTCGGCGCCGACCACGACCACGGTCCGGCAGCCGGTCAGGGGCGGGTGGTCCTTGACCCCGGCCACCGTGCCGACCACGACCCCGGGCCGCTGCCCGGCCCAGGGAGGGACCATGCCCGGGTCCAGCACCTCCCGGTCCAGCCGCCACACCGGCACCCCGGGCAGGATCCGGGCCAGCTCGGCCGCGACCTGCCCGGCCGTGCGGGCCCCGGGGGCGGCCGGGTCAGCCCCGCCGCGGCGCGGCACCAGCACGTAGGCCGGCTCCTCGCGGCCGAGGGCGGCCCGGATGGCGGCCAGCCCGCGGGGGTGGAGGCGGGCCGCGGCCGGACCCTCGTCGTCGGGGTCGACCACCTCGACCAGGGGCCTGGCCGCCCGCTCGGCCGCCCGGTCGGGGACGAGCAGCCGGCACTGCCCGGCCTGCATCGCCGCCACCGCCTCGGCCGAGGGCACGGTCCCGGTGAGCACGCACAGGGCCCGCCCGGTGGCCGCCCGCCGCAGCGCCACCTCGCGGGCGTGAAACCGGGGCGTGCGCTGCTCCTTGTGGGCGAAGTTGGCCTCGTCGTCGACGACCACGCAGCCCAGGTCCGCCACCGGCGCCAGCACACTGGAGCGCCCCCCGACCACGACCAGCCGCCGCCCCCGCCGCAGCTCCGCCCACGCCCGGTACCGCCGCCGGTCCGACAGGTCACTGGCCAGGTCGGCCGCGTCCGGAAACGCCTTCCGGACCGCGTCCCCCACCGCCGACCCCGCCGCCACCTCCGGCGTCACCACGATCGCCCCCCGGCCCCGTTCCAGCGCCGCCTCCACCAGCGCCGCGATCCTCGCCCCCCGGTCCTCCCCCGGCAGCGGCCGCCAGTACACCGCCCCGGCCCGCCCCCCGGCGACGAGGGCAGCCAGCGGGTCCGGCGGCCGGGTGGCGGAAACGGGCGAGGAGGTCCGGCGCACGACCGAAGTCGGGATGGGACGTCGGGTGGCCAACCCGGGGGCAGAGCGGGCGGCGGTGGTGGGGGTGGAGGTGGGGGTGGGGGTGGAGGTGGAGGTGGAGGGGGAGGTGGAGGTGGAGGTGGGGGAGGAGGAGGAGGTGGGGGTGGGGCTGTGGACAGTCCCCGGCACCGCTCGCGGCTGCGGGTTACCCTCCCGTGCAGGGGCCCCATCTTCCGGGCGGGGCGGGTGATCCGCGCCGGCCGCAGGGTCCAGGTGCGGCGCGCTTGCGACTGGGTCCTCGGGACCCCCCGCCTCCGCCGCTGCCTCCCTCTCCGCCGCTGCCTCCCTCTCCGCCGCTGCCTCCTCCGCGCCTGCCTCGACCGACGCTTCGACGGCGGCGACCCTCGGGGGGATGGCCAGGCGGAGGGTGTCGGTGACGGCGGCAGCGTAGCGGTGGGCGACCCAACGGAAGAGGTCGAGCTCCACAGGGCCGAACGAGGGGATGGGCGAGACGACGCGGAGGAGGTCGCGGGCGTCGGGGGGCAACTCGTGGACCCGGCCGACGACCCAGCCGTCGACGCGGCGGCGGCCGCCGAAGGGGACCTTGACCCGGGTGCCCAGATGGACCTGGTCCTGGAGGGACTCGGGGACCCGGTAGGTGAAGGGACGGTCCAGGTGGAACAGGGGAACGTCGACCAGCACCTGGACGCCTGCGAGCCTCACGTCCAGGTCCAGCCCGGGTTCCCTCCCCCGGTCGAGGTGGTTACAGCGAGCGGGCGGCCTTGGCCAGCTCGTCCGCCCTGCTCGTGTCCTCCCAGGTGAACTCGGGCTCGGAGCGGCCGAAGTGGCCGTAGGCGGCGGTCTTCTTGTAGATCGGCCGCCGCAGGTCGAGGTCGCGGACGATCGCCGCCGGGCGCAGGTCGAAGAACTCGGGCAGCAGCTTGCCGAGCTTCTCGGGGTCGACCTGCTCGGTGCCGAAGGTCTCGACGAACACGCTCACCGGGTGGGCCACGCCGATGGCGTAGGCGACCTGGACCTCGCAGCGCTCGGCGAGGCCGGCCGCGACCACGTTCTTGGCCACCCAGCGGACGGCGTAGGCGGCCGACCGGTCGACCTTGGTCGGGTCCTTGCCGGAGAAGGCGCCGCCGCCGTGGCGGGCCATGCCGCCGTAGGTGTCGACGATGATCTTGCGGCCGGTGAGGCCGGTGTCGGCGTTGGGCCCGCCCAGCTCGAAGCGGCCGGTCGGGTTGACGAACACCCGCATCCCCTCCGACGCCAGGCCCTCGGGGAGGACGGCGTCGATCACGTGCTCGCGGATGTCGGGGGCGAGCAGGGTCTCCAGGTCGACGTCGGGCCCGTGCTGGGTGGACACGACCACGGTGTCCAGGCGCACCGGCTTGCGGCCCTCGTACTCCACGGTGACCTGGGTCTTGCCGTCGGGGCGCAGGTAGGGCACGACCCCGGAGCGACGGACCTCGGCCAGGCGGCGCGCCAGCCGGTGGGCCAGGGCGATCGGGGCCGGCATCAGCTCGGGGGTCTCGTTGCAGGCGTAGCCGACCATCATCCCCTGGTCGCCGGCGCCCTGCATGTCCAGCGGGTCGGTGTCGCCGGCCCGCTCCTCGAAGGCGTGGTCGACGCCCTGGGCGATGTCGGGCGACTGCTCGTCGATGGCCACGGTGACCCCGCAGGTGGAGCCGTCGAAGCCGTACTTGGCCCGGTCGTAGCCGATGCCGAGGATGGTCCGGCGGACCACGTTGGGGATGTCGACGTAGGTCTTGGTCGAGATCTCGCCCGCCACCACCACCAGGCCGGTGGTGATGAGGGTCTCACAGGCCACGCGGCCGGTCGGGTCCTCGCGCAGGATCTCGTCCAGGATGGCATCCGAGATCTGGTCCGCCATCTTGTCCGGGTGACCTTCCGTCACGGACTCGGACGTGAAGAGGTACCGGTTCGCCACGTGTGTGCCTCCAAGGAAGTTCGCGCCGCGCATCGGCGGCAAGCCATCGCCGAAGGGTAGCCGGGCAACCGGCGGGAGGCAAACCCCTCCCGCTCAGCCGCGGGGGGCCAGGAGGGACTCGACGCGGTCGAGGAGGCGGGCGGCGATCGCCGGCTTGGAGGTCCGGGGCAGCTCCTCGACGTCGTCGGCGTCGACCAGGTAGGCGTCGGCGTCGTCGGCCCCGAAGGCGGAGTGGGCGCCCTCGACGTGGTTGAGGACGACCAGGTCGAGGTGCTTGGCCTCGAGCTTGCGGCGGGCGCCGGCCAGGTGGTCGCCGGTCTCGGCGGCGAAGCCGACCAGGACCTGGCCCGGGCGGCGGCGCCGGCCGAGCTCGGCCAGGGTGTCGGGGGTGGGCTCGAGGACGACCTCGGGGACGCCCTGGTCCTTCTTGAGCTTGCCCTCGGCGACCCGCTTGGGCCGGAAGTCGGCCACGGCGGCGGCCATCACGATCACGTCCTGGCCC
>DASZON010000462.1:0-4078 GCA_035550755.1 Actinomycetota bacterium
CCCCGAGACCAGCGGCTGGAGGAAGTCGGCGGCCGGGCCGACGAACACGAAGCTGGCCTCGCGCAGCCGGTCGGCCGTGCCGCGGATCAGGCCGACGTTGAGGTAGGCCCGCATCGAGCCGGCGTAGATGATCAGCGGCCGGGGCAGCCCTTCCAGCTCGGCCGCCGGCTCGCCGCCGGCCAGGCCCTGGTCGGCCCCGACCGGATGGAGCACGGTCCGGGGGTTGAGGGCGGTGAACTCCTCGCGCAGCTCGCGGGTGCCGGCCCAGACCAGATCGGCGCTGGACAGCTGGAGCTTGTAGACCTCGTCCAGGGCGGCGCGCTCGTCGGCGTCGACCGGGTAGGGGGCGCGGGCGTCGCGGCGGACCAGGGCCACCCGGGTCACCCCGCGGCCGCCGAGGCGGCTGGCCAGGTCGCCGGCGAAGGGGTGGGCCAGGCTGTGCAGCATCACCAGGGGCCGGGCGAAGGCCTGCTCGCGCTCCAGCATGGCCACGGTGGCGTCCAGGGGGCCCTCGCGCCGGTCGGCCTGGCCGGTCGGGGCGAACAGGTAGACGCCGTCGTCGGTGACCCCCTTGAGCCGGCGCAGCTGGCCCTCCATGTCCTGCTCCCAGCGGGGGTCGCGGAAGCGGGTGCGCAGCTCGGCCGGGTCGATCGGCGGCTGGACGTGGACCACCCGCCCGACCCGGGGGTGGCGGGCCAGCGCCCGGGCCAGCAGCTCGTCCCCCCGGCCGTACAAGCCCCAGTCGTCGAACGCCCAGGTCTTGAGGACGTTGTAGGTCGGCTGCTCGGACCGCTCCTCGGCCAAGCTCGTCTCCTCCCTTGATGCGGGGACGGCGATCCTAACCGACCCCGGGGAGGGGGCTGGCGTTACGAGGCGTCGGGGTCCAGGTCCAGGGCGAGGCTGTTGATGCAGTAGCGCTGGCCGGTCGGCCGGGGACCGTCGGGGAACACGTGGCCGAGGTGGGAGCCGCAGCGGGCGCAGACGACCTCGGTGCGGCGCATGCCGTGGCTGTTGTCGGGGCGCAGCTCGACCCCGCTGGCGTTGGCCGGCTCGGTGAAGCTGGGCCAGCCGGTGCCGGAGTCGAACTTGGCGTCGGAGCGGAACAGCTCGTTGCCACAGGCCGCGCAGCGGTAGACGCCCTGCTCCTTGGAGTAGGTGTACTTGCCGGTGAACGGCGGCTCGGTGCCAGCCTCGCGCAGCACCCGGTACTGGTCGGGGCTGAGCTGGTCCCGCCACTCCTGCTCGGTCCTGGTGACCTCGGCCATGTGCGTCCTCGCTTCTGAGAAGTCGGTCCCTCCCAGGATAGGCTCCTGGTCATGATCGCCCCGGCGCCGCCGCTCCCCCGCTACGGCGAGGCCTCGCTCGCGGAGGTGGCCCCGTCGCTGCTGGCCGCCCTGGACGTGCCCGGGTTCCGCAACCCGCTCGGGGTGGAGCCGCTGCGCCGGGCCTGCCTGCTGGTGGTGGACGGGCTCGGCTGGGAGCTGCTGCTGGCCAACCGGCGGGCCGCGCCCGTGCTGGCCGCCGCCGCCGACCGGGGGCGGCCGGTGACCACCGGGTTCCCGGCGACCACGGTCAGCAGCCTGGCCTCGATCGGCACCGGCCTGCCGCCGGGCCGCCACGGCCTGGTCGGCTACACCATCGCCCTGCCCGGGATGGAGCGGGCGTTCAACTGCCTGCGCTGGTCGCCCTACGGGCTGGGGGGCGCCAGGGACCTGCGCGACCGGGTCGTGCCCGAACGGATCCAGCCCGAGCCGACCGCCTTCGAGGCCGCCGAGGCCGCCGGGGTCGAGGTCACCCTGGTCGGGGCGGGCGAGTACGCCGCCTCCGGGTTCACCAGGGCCGCCCTGCGCGGCGGCGGGTACTGGCGCACCCACTCCCTGGGCGACCAGGCCGCCGGGGCCCTGCGGAGCCTCGGCCGCGGCCGGCGCAGCCTGGTCTACCTCTACCACCCCGACCTGGACCGCACCGGGCACGTCCGCGGGGCCGGCAGCGAGGCCTGGCGGATGGAGCTGGCCCACGTGGACCGGCTGGTCGGCCACATCGTCGAGCGGCTCGGCGGCGACGCCGCCCTGTTCGTCACCGGCGACCACGGCATGGTCGACCTGCGCCCCACCCAGCTGGTCGACCTGGCCGACCGGCCCGAGCTGGCCGACGGCGTCCGCCTGCTGTCCGGCGAGGCCAGGGCCAGGCACGTCCACACCCGCAAGGGCGCCGCCAGCGACGTCCTGGCCGCCTGGCGGGGGCTGCTCGGCCACGAGATGTGGGTGGTGCCCGGCGAGGAGGCCATCGCCGCCGGCTGGTTCGGCCCCGACATCACCGACGACGCCCGTTCCCGCATCGGCGACGTGGTCGCCGCCGCCTCCGGCCCCATCGGCGTCGTCCAGCGCGAGGTCGACCCCACCCACGCCCTCCTCACCGGCCACCACGGCTCCCTGACCGCCGCGGAGCAGCTGGTCCCGTTCCTGGAGCTCCGGCGCTAGCCGTCAGGGGCGGCGGCGGGCCGCCCGGCGGGTGGCGACGGCGCCGCCGGCGAGCAGGAGGGCGACCGGGAGCGCGCAGCCGCCGCCGCGCAGGCGGGCCCGCGGGCTGCCCGGCCCGCGGATGGGCGCCTCGTCGGCGTAGTTCTCGTCTTCCTGCCAGTCGGGGACGCCGTCGGCGTCCCTGTCCCGGTTCCAGCTCAAGGCTCCCTCCCACCCCGACGGACCAGGACCGGCCCCGGTCGCCGCTGCGGCGCGCCAATGCTAACCCCGCCGGCCCCGACCGCACCCGCCGCCGTCCACATCCCTGTCGCGCCGGTGTGGGACCATCCCGCCATGGACCGTGAGGCGATGCTCGGCTACCTGGCCGCCCGGCCGGGCTCGGTCGAGGACGACCCCTTCGGCGACGACGTGGCCGTGTTCAAGGTCGGCGGCCGGGTGTTCGCCCTGTGCGCCCTGACCGGCCAGCCGGGCAGCGTCAGCCTGAAGTGCGACCCGACCCTGGCCGAGGCCCTCCGCGCCCGCTACCCGGCCGTCCGTCCCGGCTACCACCTCAACAAGCGCCACTGGAACACCGTCGAGCTGGACGGCTCGGTGCCCGCCGACGAGCTGGCCGAGCTGGTCGACCACTCCTGGGAGCTGGTGGTGGCCAAGCTCCCCCGCCGCCAGCGCGACGCCCTGGGCGCCGCCGGCTAGACCCCCAGGTCGGCGTCGGGGCCGGGGAGGTCCCCGCGGGCGATCCGGTCCAGCAGGTCCGGGAGGTCGCGGGGGGTGACGATCGGCGCCTCGGCGCGCAGCTCGGCCGCCGACCACCAGCGCAGCTCCTGGATGGCCTCGGCGGCCAGGGCGGCCACGTGGGCGGGGTCGACCTCGAACGGCTCGGCCCGGCACAGGACCCACCGCTCGCGCTGGGTCATCCACCGGCCCAGCCAGAAGGTGTGGCAGCGCCGCCCGATCCAGGGCCCGACCTCGAGGTCGTCGCGGTCGAGCTCCTCACGCAGCTCGCGGCGGACGGCGGCCAGGTGGTCCTCGCCGGCGTCCAGCCCGCCCCCGGGCGCGCCCCACCAGTCGTGGGCGACCCGGTGGTCGGCGTAGCGGACCAGCAGCGCCCGCCCGGCATGGTCGACGAGCAGGCAGCGGACGGCCTCGCGGACCGGGTCGACGGTCACGTCGGCGCCCGCCTCGACGACCAGGCTCCCCGCTCGCCAGTCGGGCAGCCGCGCCACCTCGCCGGTCGGGGAGGCCAGCGCGGCCAGGCCCGGGAAGTCCTCGTCCTCGGTCGACCCGGCCTGGGTGGCCATGGCCACCGGGACGCCGAGGCGGCGCGCGTGCCGGACCGCGTCGCCGAGCCCGGCCGACAGCCACCAGTCGTGGCCGTCGCGCCAGCCCCGCTCGTCGGTGCGGCGCCCGTCCAGCCCCGGGGCCGAGCAGAAGCACACCACCGACGCCCCGCCGGCGGCCGCGTCGTCCCAGGGGAAGTCGACCTCGCCCTCGGCGCAGATGGTGACCCCGAACCGGGCCGTCCCCAGCCGGAACACCCCGGGGCCGTCGCCGGTCCGGTAGCCCTCCTCGCCCTCGCCCAGGTGCCGCTTGCGGTAGGC
>DASZON010000463.1:0-10460 GCA_035550755.1 Actinomycetota bacterium
GCCGGAGCTGGAGGAGGTCTGCTGGTGACACGCAGGTACCGGACGGCGCGGCCCGAGGAGCACCGGGCCCTGATGGTCCAGGACGCCCAGGCGTTCGGCGACTCCACCGCCGGCGTCAGCATCGACCGCTCGGTGGCCCGCACCCGGGTCGAGGAGCTGCGGGTGCTGGAGGAGGACGGGACCAGGCTGGGGCTGCTGCTGGCCCGCGGCCACCCGGTGCGCTGGGGCGGGCGGCCGGTCCCGGCGAGCCAGCTGTCCGGCCTGTCGGTGGCGGCCGAGCACCGCGGCCGCGGGGTCGCGACCGAGCTGCTCCGGGCGTACCTGGCCGAGGTCCACGAGCGCGGGGCGGCGATCTCGACCCTGTTCCCGGCGGCCGTCCAGCTGTACCGCCGGGCCGGCTACGAGTACGCCGGCACCGTGACCCTGTACGAGGCCGCGGCCCGGCACCTGCCGGTCGGGTGGCCCGAGGGCTGGCGGGCCCGGTCGGTCCCGGCCGACGACCCCGCCCCCCTGGCCGAGCCCTTCGCCCGGGTCGCCCGGGACCGCAACGGCCAGGTGGAGCGGGACGCCGACTGGTGGCGCCACTTCCTGCTGGCCGACCGGGGCAGCGGGCCGCCCCAGGCGTTCGTGGTCGACGGCCCCGACGGCCCCGACGGCTGGGCGATCCTCAACGTCAGCAGCGACCTGGCGGTCAGCGAGGTCCGGACCAGCGTCCAGGTGGTCGACTGGGGGGCGGCCAGCGAGGCCGGCTGGCGCTCCCTGCTCACCCTGGCCGCCGGCTTCTCCTCGCTGGCCGCGACCGTCCACTGGAGGGGGCCCGACCCCGAGCCGCTGGCCCTGCTCGTGGCCGAGCAGGACATCCGCCAGCTCCGCCAGGACCGCTGGATGGCCCGGGTGGTCGACGTGCCGGGCGCGTTCGCGGCCAGGGGCTACCCCTCGGGGCTGCGGGGCCGCATCACCATCGCGGTGCGGGACGACACCTGCCCGTGGGTCGACGGCACCTGGACGATCGAGGTCGACGGCGGCGAGGGCAAGGCCGTCCGGGTCGGCGACGACGCCCCGCTGCGGACCACCGCGGCCGGGCTGGCCGCCCTGTTCGCCGGCTACCACGACCCCCGCGACCTGGCCGCCCTCGGCGTGGTGAGCGGCCTCGGCCCGGCCGAGATCGAGTTCCTCCAGGCCCTCCACGCCGGCCCCAAGCCCTGGGGCGCCGACTATTACTAGGGGCTACCGGCGGATCGACCCCTCCGAGCACGAGACCGTGGCCCGGCTGATGGTGGTCGGGCTGCTGGTCGGGGCCAAGGTCGAGGACTACCTGGAGCGGACCGATCCCGGCGAGTTCCGGGTGGTGGAGGAGGGCGGCGAGATCGTCAGCGTGCTGCGGCTCTACCGCCAGCCCCAGTGGTGGCTGGGCCGGGCCCTGCCCTCGGCCCAGGTGCCCCACCTGGCCACCCCGCCCCAGCAGCGAGGGGCCGGGCACGGCGCCCGGCTGCTGGTCGGCCTGCTGGAGGAGCTGCACGGCGACGGGGTGCCCCTGGTGACCCTGACCCCGAGCAACTTCCCGTTCTACCGCGGGGCCGGGTTCGAGGTCGCCGGCGCCTGGACCAGGTACGAGGTCAGGTCCGAGCACCTGCCCCGGAGCACCGCCCCCTACCGGGCCCGGCTGGTGTCCCTGGACGAGCCGGCCGAGCTGGCCGCCGTCTACGCCCGGGTGGCCCCCTCGCGGCACGGGGCCTTCGACCGCGCCGAGTGGTTCTGGCGCCGGCTGGCCCGGCGCATCCGGGACAAGACCACCGCCGCCTTCGTCCTCGACGGCCCCGACGGGCCGGCCGGCTGGGCCGTGGCCACCCTCGAGTTCCGGCCCGACCCGGCGCCGTTCCAGACCCGGGTCGAGATCGCCGACTGGGGCTGCCTGCCCGGGGCCGACGCCGCCCTGTTCGCCCTGTTCGCCGGCTACGCCTCCATGAACGGCATGGTCGCCTGGAGCGGCCCCGACCCCGACCCGGCGGCCATGTACGCCCTCCAGGACCACTTCGCCCGCCTGACCGACCGCTGGCACTGGATGCTGCGCCTGGTCGACCTGCCCGCCGCCCTCCAGGCCCGCCCCTGGCCGTCAGGGGTGGCCGGCCAGGTGACCTTCCGGGTCGAGGACCCGGCCTGTCCCTGGAACACCGGCGCCTGGCGCCTGGAGCTGGCCGGCGGCGAGGCCCGGGTCGAACCCGCCCCGGCGCCGGCCCCGGCGGCCACCGCCGACATCCGCGGCCTTGCCTCCCTGTTCACCGGGTTCATCGGCCCCGACGACCTGCTCAGGGTGGGCCTCCTTGCCGGGTTCGACCCGCCGGCGGTGGAGCTGCTCCGGGCCGCCTTCGCCAGCCCCCGCCCCTGGACGGCCGAGTTCTACTAGCCGTCCCGGAGCAGGACCTCGGCGATCTGGACGGCGTTGAGGGCGGCCCCCTTGCGCAGGTTGTCGGCCACCGACCAGAACAGCACGGCATGGGGGTCCTGGAGGTCGGCCCGGATGCGGCCGACGAACACCCCGTCGGTCCCGGCGCACTCCAGCGGGGTCGGGTAGCGGTCGGCCGCAAGGTCGTCGAGCACGGTCACGCCCTGGGCGGCCGCGCAGCCGGCCCGGAACGCCTCCAGGTCGACCGGCTCGGCGCAGACGGCCCGCACCGACAGCGAGTGGCCGACCAGCACCGGCACCCGCACGCAGGTCGGGTGGGAGGCCAGCTCGGGCAGGCTCAGGATCTTGCGCGGCTCGTCGCGCAGCTTCAGCTCCTCGACCGTGTAGCCGGACTCGGTGAAGCCCATGCACTGGGGCACCACGTTGAAGGCGATCGGGTGCGGGAACACCTGGCCGGCGGGCAGGGCCTCGGGCCGGCCGCCGTGGCGCAGCAGGTCGCGGTCGCCGACCAGCTTGGCCGCCTGCTCGACCAGCTCGTCCATGCCCTTCTGGCCCGACCCTCCAGCCGCCTGGAAGGAGGTCGGGGTGATCGACTCCAGCCCGAAGCGGTCCCGGAGCACGGCCAGCACCGGGGTCATGGCCAGGGTGGTGCAGTTGGGGTTGGCCACGATCCCCAGCGGGTGGTCGGCGGCCGCCACCGGGTTGACGTCGGCGTCGACCAGCGGCACCTGGGGATGCATGCGCCAGGCGCTGGAGTTGTCGACGACCACCGCGCCGCGCTCGGCCGCCAGCGGCGCCCACTCGCGGGAGACGCCCCCGCCGGCCGAGAAGAAGGCCAGGTCGGCCCCGTCGAACACCTCGGGGGCGAGGGCCCGGACCTCGACCTGCTCGCCGCGGACCTCGAGCCGCCGCCCGGCCGAGCGGGCCGAGGCGACCAGCCGGACCTCGCCGACGGGCAGCTCCCGCTCGCCGACCAGCCGCCGCAGGTCCTCCCCGACCGCCCCGGTGGCCCCGACGATCACCGCCGTCGGCTTGGCCGTCATCGGACCACCGGCAGCTCGGCCGTGCCGTCGGGGTGGTCGTGGCGGAACTCGGCCTCCTCCGACAGGTGGAAGCGATCGTGGATGGCCCGCACGGCCAGGCCGACGTCGCCGGCCCGGATCACGCAGGAGATCCGGATGGTCGAGGTGGAGATCATCTCGATGTTGACCCCGGCGTCGGCCAGGGCGTCGAACATGGCCGCGGCCACCCCCGGGCTCGACTTCATGCCCGCCCCGACCAGCGACACCTTGGCGATGTCGGAGTCGGCCACCACCTCGGCCGCCCCGACCTCCTCCTGAAGGCCCCGGAGCACGTTCATGGCCCCGGCCAGGTCGGTCTTGGGCACGGTGAAGGAGATATCGGTGGTGCCGCCGTGGGACACGTTCTGGACGATCATGTCCACGTTCACGCCGTGCTCGGCGATGCCGCGCATCACCCGGGCGGCGATCCCCGGCTTGTCCGGCACCCGGACCAGGGTCACCTTGGCCTCCGAGGTGTCGTGCGGCACCCCCGAGACGATCGCCTTCTCCATCCGTGTGTCCTCCTCGCGTACCCAGGTCCCGGGCGCGTCGGTGAAGCTGGAGCGCACGTGCAGGACCATGCCGGTGCGCCGGGCGTACTCGACACAGCGCAGCATCAGCACCCTGGCCCCGCAGGCCGACAGCTCGAGCATCTCCTCGTAGGAGACCATGTGCAGCTTGCGGGCCTCGGGCACCACCCGCGGGTCGGCGGTGTAGACCCCGTCCACGTCGGTGTAGATCTCGCACACCCCGGCCCCGAGGGCCGCGGCCAGGGCGACCGCGGTCGTGTCCGACCCGCCCCGGCCCAGGGTGGTGATCTCCTTGGAGGTCGAGGAGACCCCCTGGAACCCGGCCACGATGACCACGTTCCCCTCGCCCACGGCATCGCTGATGCGGCTGGCCCGCACGTCGAGGATGCGGGCCTTGCCGTGCAGGGTGTCGGTGATGATCCCCGCCTGGGACCCGGTGAACGACTTCGCCGTCACCCCGAGGTCGGCGATGGCCATGGCCAGCAGCGACATCGAGATCCGCTCCCCCGCCGTCAGCAGCATGTCCATCTCCCGCGGCGGTGGGTCGGGCGAGACCCGCCTGGCCAGCGCGATCAGGTCGTCGGTGGTGTCCCCCATGGCCGACACGACCACGACCACGTCGTTCCCGGCAAGGCGGGAGGCGACCACGCGCTCGGCGACGCGCCGGATCCGGCTGGCGTCGCCGACCGAGGTGCCGCCGTACTTCTGGACGACCAGGGGCATGGGGTTCCTTGCGGCCGGTGTCGGGCGGGCGGGTCCAGCCTACCAACCTCCTCTGGTGGCGAGACGCAACCGCAACCGGACCGCGATGCGAAGAGGTCGGTGCTGACGACCGCCCCGCCGCCCCGACCCGGGAGCTCGCCGCTCGTGCCCAGCCGTGCCGTCGTGTGGTTCCGCAGGGACCTGCGGGTGGCCGACCATCCGGCCCTCCTGGCCGCCCTGGACGCCGCCGACCAGGTGGTGCCCGTGTTCGTGGTCGACCGCACCCTCCTGGACGGCCGCGCCAGCGGTCCCAACCGCCGCGCCTTCCTTCACGGGGCCCTGCGGTCCCTGGCCGATGCACTGGGCTCCCTTGGCGGCCGGCTGGAGGTCCTCGAGGGCGACCCGGTCGAGGTGGTCCCGGGTGTGGCGCGGAGGTTCGCCGCGGCCTCGGTGTGGTGCTCCAGGGACGCCACCCCCTACGCCCGCCGTCGCGACAGCGCCGTGGAGCGGGCCCTGCGCGCCGACGGCCGCGCCCTGCATGCCCTGGCCGGCAATTACCTGAGCGACTTCGACGAGGTCCGCACCCAGAGCGGCGACCCGTTCCGGGTCTACTCGCCGTTCGCCCGGGCCGCCAGGGCGGCCGCCTGGGACGACCCGGTCCCGGCGCCGGGGCGGGTCCGGGTCCCCGAGGAGCTGGGTCGCGGGGAGCCGGATGGGTTCGACCTGGAGGGCGCGGTCGAGATCACCCCGCCCGACCCGGCGGCGGCGCTGGAGCGGCTGGCGTGGTTCGTGGCCAACCGGGTCGACGCCTACGGCAGGGACCGCAACCTCATGGCCGCCGACGGGACCTCGAAGCTCAGCCCCTACCTACGCTTCGGGCTGGTCTCCCCCCGGCAGGTCGCGGCCGCCGTGAAGGCGCCGGGGCGGCGGGGCGGCGGCCGGGAGACGTTCGTCAACGAGCTGCTGTGGCGCGACTTCTACGCCTACGTGCTGTACCACCGGCCGGAGAGCGCCTGGGAGCACATGCGTCCCGAGTTCGCCCACTTCGAGTTCGAGGACGACCCCGACGGCCTGGCCGCCTGGCGCGACGGCCGCACCGGCTACCCTCTGGTCGACGCGGGCATGCGCCAGCTCACCGGTCAGGGCTGGGTCCACAACCGGGCCCGGATGGTGGTCGCCTCGTTCCTGGCCAAGCACCTGCTGATCGACTGGCGCGAGGGCGCCCGCTTCTTCCTCCAGCACCTGATGGACGGCGACCTGGCCTCCAACAACGGTGGCTGGCAGTGGGTCGCCGGCACCGGCACCGACGCCGCCCCGTACCACCGGATCTTCAACCCCGTCACCCAGGCCGAGCGGTTCGACCCCGAGGGCGACTACATCCGCCGCTTCGTCCCCGAGCTGGCCCGGCTGCCGGCCCCGGCCATCTTCGCCCCCTGGGAGGCCGCCACCACCGACCTGGAGGCGGCCGGGATCCGCCTCGGCACCGACTACCCGCTCCCCGTCGTCGACCACCGGCACGCTCGCGACCGCGCGTTGTCCCGGTTCCAGGAGGCGACCGGGCGACGCCGGTAGCTGTGCGGCCGCTCGTCCGGGGCTAGGTCTGGGCTAGGTCTGGCCTCGGCGCCGTCTGCCCACGAGGCGGAGCGCTCGGGCCTGCTTGGGGCGGTCGACGGCGACGCCGCGGATGTCGACCAGATGGGTGCCGGCGTTGCTGGAGATCGTCAGGGACCCGGTGGAGGTCCCGGCCGACTCGGGCCGGAACTGGACCTCCAGGCTGGCGTTGGCGCCGGGGGAGATCGTGGCCCCCTCGACCGCGTTGGCGGCGAGCGAGAAGACGTCATTCTCGTCCGAGAGGTCGGTCCCTCGCGGGGTCGTGGCCGCGGAGAAGATCTTGAGATCACCGGTACCGCTGTTCGTCACCGTCACCGCGACCACCCAGACAGCTCCGGCCGGCACGTTCTCGAACTGCACAGGTGACGGGCTGATGGTGATGCCGGCCGGTGGCGGGCCAGGATCACCAGGTCCGAGGAGGACGTCGGCGGCACGCTTGATGAGGCTCCGGAAGGTGTCCTCCCGGAAGCCGACAATGAAGGCGAGCACGTAGTACAGCAGCAGCGTCGAGGGGCCGGTCGCGTTCTCGCCCGTCTGACCGGGGGGCGCCGTGGTCGGGGTTGCCGACGTCGTCGGGATTGCCGTGGTGGTGGGCCCGAGGGTCGTGCTCGTGGTGGTCGAGGTGGTCGTGGTCGGCGCCGAGGTCCGCGGTGTCAACCCGGTCGAGTTGATCAGCGTGATGAAGATGAAGTAGGCGATGATGGCGAGGATGATGCCGACGAGCGGCCGGGCGATGTACCAGTAGTTCCACTTCGGTTCCCAATGGTCGTTGTGATCGAAGACGCCGTAGAGGCTGAGCGTCACCGCGCCCAGGGCGCCGAACCAGGGCACACCGAGCGGCAGCACACCGGCAATCGGGTCGTGAAGGTCGTCCAGGAACCAGGTTCCCGCCTCGCGCCCGACCGCCAGCAGCAGCAGCACCACCAGGTAGACGAGCGCGAGCACGAAGAAGAACGTCGGGCCCAGGCTGGCGATCCTCCCCCGGGAGGCCCCGGGCCCGGTTCCCGACCGATCCTCGCTGCGCGTAGTCGCGCCGGGCATGGCGCCTCACCGGTCATCGACAGACCCGACGGGTCGTTATACCGCAAGGCCCCGTACTCGTACAGAACGGGCCAAACCACGACCGTCAGCCGTCGACGGGCCGCACGTCGACGGTCTTCAGACCGGCATCTCGCGGCGGCCGGCGAAGGCTCGGCCCAGGGTGACCTCGTCGGCGTACTCGAGGTCGCCGCCGACGGGGAGGCCGCTGGCGATGCGGGTGACCTTGACCCCGAGGGGCGTGAGGAGGCGGGCCAGGTACATGGCGGTGGCCTCGCCCTCGATGTTGGGGTTGGTGGCCAGGATGACCTCGCGGATCGCGTCGGGCTCGAGGCGGCTCAGGAGCTCGCGGATGCGGAGGTCGTCGGGGCCAACGCCCTCGATCGGGCTGATGGCGCCGCCGAGGACGTGGTAGCGGCCTCGGAACTCCTGGGTGCGCTCGACCGCCACCAGGTCGCGGGGCTCCTCGACCACGCAGACCAGGCTGGGGTCGCGGCGCGCGTCCTTGCAGATACGGCACAGGTCGCCCTCGGCCACGTTCCAGCAGATCCGGCAGAAGTGCACCCGGGCCTTGACCTCGGTGATGGCCCTGGCCAGGCGCTCGGCGTCGGCCGGCTCGACCTTGAGGATGTGGAAGGCCAGCCGCTGGGCGCTCTTGGGACCGATCCCGGGCAGCCGCCCGAGCTCGTCGATCAGGTCCTGCACGGGCCCTTCGTACATCGGCTAGAACCCCAGACCGGGTGGCAGCCCCATGCCCTCGGTGAGGCCGCCCAGGCGCTCGGCGGCGAGGTCCTTGGCCTTGCGCAGGCCCTCGTTCACGGCGGCCGTGACCAGGTCGCCGAGCATCTCGACGTCGTCGGGGTCGAGCGCGGCGGGGTCGATCGTCACCGACTCCACCGTCTGGTCGCCCTTGACCCTGGCCGTGACCACGCCGCCCCCGGCCGTGCCTTCGACGACCTCCTCGGCCAACTGGGCCTGGGTGTCCTCCATCTCCCGCTGCATCTTCTGCAGCTGCTTCAGCATCTGGTTGGGGTTGAAGCCACCACGTGGCATGCCCATGGCTACCGTCCCTTTCTCGCGCCCCGGGCTCCGCCCTTGGCGCCCGAGTCGTTCGGACGCTCTTCGATGACCTTCCCGCCGAGCTCCTTGGCGGCCCAGTCTGCCACCGCGCGGGCGTCGGCATCGGCGTCCAGCGGGCGGCCCTCGTCGTTGGCCGTGTCGACCTCGAACTCGACCACCTGGTCGGGCGCGGGCGCCACCGCCTCCACGGGCGGTGGGTCGGGGTCCTCGGGGCCGGTGTGCTCGCCGACCACCACCCGGATCTCCAGGCCGCCGCCCAGCATGGCCTCGAGCACGCCGTCCACCTGCTGGTTCCGGCCGTTCTTGACCAGCGCCTCGGCCTCGAACCGACGGTCCCGGGGCAGCTCCACCACCAGCTGGCGGCCCTCCAGGGCGACCGGCCGCCCGTGACCGAGGAAGCTGGCCGTGACCTTGCTGGCCGCCTGGACCCGCTCCAGCACCAGCGGCCAGGACCGGCGCACCAGGTCGAGGTCGACCGGCACCCGAGCCGGCGCCTCGGCCGCCCCCCACCCCGCCTCCTCCGGCGGAGCCCCGCCGGCCACCGCCGTGGCGGCCTTGCCGGCCGCCCGCGGAGCCTCGCCGGCCGGGAGGGCCTTGCCGGCCGCGGGGGCCTTGCCGGCCGCGGGAGCCTTGCCGGCCGCCGCAGGGGGGGCTGTGGACAGCCGTTCGCGCCCCGTTCCGCGCGCGGCTACCCTCCCGGTAGGGGCCCCGTCGGCCGGCGGTTGCGGTTCCGGGGTGCCCGGCGGCCGAGCCGGGGTGCCCGGCGGCCGAGCCGCGGTCCCCGTGGCCGCCGCCGCGGCCTTCTTCGCCGGCGGCTCGGCCAATACCGGACTCACCGCGGGGCCCGCGGCAGCGGGAGCCGGAGCCTCGCCGCCCGCGATCGACAGCCGCCGCTCCAGCCGCTCGATCCGGGCCAGCAGGGCCTCGGCGTCCAGCGACGCCTCGGGAACGGCCGCCCGGGCCAGGCCCACCTCCACCACCAGGCGCTGGTCGGTGGCGGTGCGCAGGTCCAGGTAGAGCTCGCCGACGATGCTGACCATCCGGCCCAGCTCGCCAGGGCCGAACCGCTCGGCCTGGGCGGCCAGGCGCTCGCGGGTCTCGGCGGTGACGTCGACCAGGGTGGTCGAGGAGGGCGCGACCCGCAGCACGAAGAGGTCGCGCAGGTGCTCGAGGGCCTCGCGGGTGAACTGGTGCAGGTCGTGGCCGGCGTCGACCACCCGCTCGACGCAGGCCAGCACGTCGCCCACCCGGTGGGCGGCCAGGGCCTCGGCCAGGTCGAAGCGGAGCTCGACCGGCAGGGCGCCCAGCACCTGGGCGACGTCGGCCAGGGTCACCTTGGGCCCGGCGAAGGTCAGCACCTGGTCGAGGCGGGACAGGCCGTCGCGGTGGGAGCCGTCGGCCGCCCGAGCCACCAGCTCCAGCGCGGCCGGCTCGATGTCGACCCCCTCGGCGTCGCAGATGCGGGCGAAGTCCGCGACCAGGGCGGCGGTGCGGATGCGACGGAAGTCATGGCGCTGGCAGCGCGACCGGATCGCCTCGATGACCTTGTGCGGCTCGGTGGTGCAGAAGATGAACCGCACGTGCTCGGGCGGCTCCTCCAGCACCTTCAGCATCGCGTTGAAGCCCTGGGTGGTGACCATGTGGGCCTCGTCGATGATGTACACCTTGAAGCGGGCCGCGGCCGGGGCGTAACTGGCCTTCTCGCGCAGGTCGCGGGCATCGTCCACCGACCCGTGGCTGGCCGCGTCGATCTCGGTCACATCCAGGTTGGTGCCCTCGGTGATCGACACGCAGGCGTCGCAGACATTGCAGGGCTCGGCAGTCGGCCCCTTGACGCAGTTGAGCGCTTTGGCCAGGACCCGGGCCGTGGAGGTCTTGCCGGTCCCCCTGGTGCCGCAGAACAGCATCGCGTGGTGGACCTGGCCGGTCTGGA
Source organism: Actinomycetota bacterium (assembly GCA_035550755.1). GTDB lineage: Bacteria > Actinomycetota > CALGFH01 > CALGFH01 > CALGFH01 > CALGFH01. The sequence continues at coordinate 10,360 of DASZON010000463.1, forward strand.
TGGCGTTGACCAGCGTCCCCGTCACGTGGTCCTGGCCGACGATGTCGTGGAACGTCTGGGGGCGGTATTTGCGGTACAGGGAGACGTAGGCCATGAGAGGC
>DASZON010000464.1:0-2827 GCA_035550755.1 Actinomycetota bacterium
GTCGCGACGAGCCCAGCCCGTGCTTGACGGCGAGACGGGAGCACAGCTCGAACAGCGTCTGCCCATCCCGCTCGCTCAGCTCGTCGAGGATCGCCCTCCTCGTCGGGTCGGCGAGCGCCCGGTACACGTCGCTCACGGCCCACAGTATATGCAAGTAATCACTTGCATATCAACCTGCCTGACGGGGCTCCCGGATATGGTCGCCCCGGCATCTGGGACAACCCGAAGGAGGCAGCGATGGACCAGCGGCTGAGCCTCATCACCCTCGGCGTCCGCGACGTGGCACGGGCGCGGACGTTCTACGAGGCGCTCGGCTGGCACCTGGACGGCGGCGTGGACGACGAGTCCGACCACGTCGCCTTCTTCCAGACACCGGGGTGCATCGTGGCCCTGTGGGGCCGCGAGAAGCTCGCCGAGGACAGCGGGGTCGAGGACGGCGGCGGCTGGGGCGGCGTGACGCTGGCGTACAACGTCCGCTCCCCCGCCGAGGTCGACGCCGTCCTCGCCGAGGCCGGGGACGCCGGCGCCAGGATCGCCCGCTCCGGCGCCGGGACCTTCTGGGGCGGCTACTCGGGCGTCTTCGTCGACCCCGACGGCCACCCCTGGGAGGTCGCCCACAACCCCGGCTGGACCGTCCACGACGACGGCCGGACGACGCTCGCCTGAGGACGCATGTCCGCGCCCGTCCCGCCTGGATGAGGGAGAGGGGGCTCCCGGCCGGGTCGCGGAACGCCGGGGTGTCGCCGCGGGGGATACTGGCAGGCATGGCTGGAGAGGTCCCGGGGTCGGCGTTCATCGGCCGGGCGGCCGAGCTGAGCCGGCTCGACGGGGTGCTGGGACAGGCCGAGCGGGGCAGCCCGCGGGTGGTGCTGGTCGCCGGCGACGCCGGGGTGGGCAAGACCCGCCTGCTGCTGGCGCTCGCCGACCGGGCCCGCCGGCGTGGGATGCGGGTGCTGATGGGCGCCTGCGTCGAGCTGGGCGACATCGGCCTGCCCTATCTGCCGGTGGTGGACGCCCTGCGCGAGCTCGCCGACGACCCGGAGGAGTCCAGCCTGCTGGCCGGTGCGGCCACGACCGCGCCCGGCCTCGGCCGGCTCCTGCCCGGGATCGAGCGGGCCGGGCCCACCGGCGGCGACGTCGACCAGCTCCAGGTGCTCGACGCCGTGCGGGCCGTGCTGGTGGGCCTCTCCGAGCGGTCCCCGGTGCTGCTGGTGCTCGAGGACCTGCACTGGGCCGACCGCGCCACCCGGGACCTGGTCGCCTTCCTGGCCCGGACCCTGCGGTCGGGCCGGGTGACTCTGGTCGTCAGCTACCGGTCCGACGACCTGCACCGCCGCCACCCGCTGCGGCCGCTGCTGGCCGAGCTGGTCCGGCTGCCCACGGTGGAGCGGCTGGAGCTGGCCCCGTTCACCCGGACCGAGCTGGCCGAGCAGCTGGAGGCGATCGCCGGCGCCCCCCTGCGGGCGGAACAGGTGGCGGGCATCTACGACCGGTCCGAGGGCAACCCGTTCTACGCCGAGCAGCTGCTGGCCGCCGGGGCCGACGACACCGGGAGCGAGCTGCCGGCGACCCTCGCCGAGGTGCTGCTGGCCCGGGTCCAGGGGCTGTCGGAACCGGCTCGCCACGTGCTCGCGGTGGCGGCGGTGGCCGGCCGCCGGGTGCCCCACCAGCTGCTCGCCGAGGTCGCCGGGGAGCCCGAGGCCGACCTGGAGCGGGGCCTGCACGAGGCGGTCGGCGCCGGGGTGCTGACCAGCGAGGCCGCCACCGGGAGCTACGCGTTCCGCCATGCGCTGCTCCAGGAGGCGGTCTACGGCGACCTGCTCCCGGGCGAGCAGGCGCGACTGCACGCCGCCTACGCCCACCGGCTGGCCGAGGATCCCGGCGGCGCCGCCGCCGAGCTGGCCCACCACTGCCTGGCCAGCCACGACGTGGCCGGCGCGCTGGCGGCGTCGGTTCGGGCGGCCGAGGAGGCCGAGGCCGTCCTGGCCCCGGCCGAGGCCCTCAGCCACCTGAGCAACGCGCTCAGGCTGTGGGAGGTGGTGCCCGAGCCGGCCGCGGTCGCCGGGGTCGGGCGGGTCGAGCTCGCCCTGCGGGCGGCCAGGGCGGCCAGCACCGCCGGAGACCATCAGCGGGCGGCGGGCCTCGCCCAGGACGCCGTCGGCAGCGCCGAGGCCGGCGGCGACCCGGCACAGGCGGCCCGGGCCTACGAGCGGCTCGGCCTGTACCTGTTCGACGACGGCCGGATCGAGGAGGCGCTGGAGGCCCGCGCCCGGGCGGTGGGGCTCGTGCCCGACCGGCCACCCAGCCGGTTGCGGGCCCGGGTGACCGCCGCCATCGCCCAGGCCCTGGTCAACGCCAGGCGTCGTGAAGACGCCCGCAGATGGTGCGAGGAGGCGCTGGAGGCGGCCCGCGGCGCCGGCAGCGCCGCCGACGAAGCCGACGTCCTGATCAGCATGGGCATGGTCGAGCAGTACACCGATCCGGCCAGGGCCCGGTCGCTGTTCGCGGCGGCGCGGGCGCAGGCGGCCGGCGCCGGCGACCTGGAGATCGAGCTGCGCGCCCTGTACGACGACGCCGAGGTCGGGAAGGAGATGGGCGACCTGGTGTCCGCCGGTGCCGGCTTCGACGACGGCGCCGAGCTGGCCCGCAGGAGCGGGCTCGGGTGGTCCAGGTTCGGGATCTACATGCGCCGCGAGCAGCTCGCGGTCCACTACCTCACCGGCGACTGGGACGAGTGCGAGCGGCTGCTGGCGACCGTCCCCGAGCTGGCGACGACGCTGGCGGCGGCCCAGGTGGTCGCCCAGGGGCTCGGGGTGCTGGTGGCCCG
>DASZON010000465.1:0-3599 GCA_035550755.1 Actinomycetota bacterium
AGCCCGGCCGAGCATCGCTACACCATCCTGGTCGACGAGGCCGCCGCCACCCGCATCGCCGACGCCCCCCAGGTGGAGGGCGTGTTCGGCAACCCGAGGATCGAGGGGTTCGGCCCGGAACCGGGGTCGGGTCCCGCAGGCTAGTTCCGCGCGGCCACCCACTGGTCGACCAGGCGGTCGAGCTCGTACTCGGCGCGGGCGATGCGCAGGCCGGCGCAGCGGAGGGCCTCCCAGGCGGGGCCGACCGTGGCGGCGGCGTCGGCGCGCACCTGGCGGGCGTGCTCGAGGGCCCGCCAGTCGGCCCCGGTGCGGGCGGCCAGGAGGCCGTCCAGGGCGACCTTGGCCAGCTCGGTGGCGTGGATCAGGTCGAGGTCGGCCTGGCTGTGGGCGGTGCGGGCCTGCTCGATGGCGCCGCGGGCCTCGGTGGTGCGCTTGGCGAACGCGCGGTGGGCGGGCTCGTCGGGGTCGGGCCGGCCGGCCTCGGAGACGGCAGCCTCCAGGGCCCGGACCCGCTGCTCGGCCCGTTCCACGGCCAGCCGGCACTCGCGCACCCACTGCTCGTCGGCCCCGCGACGCGCCTTGGCGGCCTCGTCCAGCCCGGGGGTCTCCCCAGGGGCCGCCTCCCCGTCCTGGCCGGGTTCGGCCGCGGCATCCTGTTCCCCGTCGGCCGGCTCGGACCCGTCGCCGGCGGCGGCCCGTTCCAGCTTCTCCTTGACGGTGGCGTCGGGCAGCGGCTCCACGTCGCGGACGTTGGCCAGCGCCCTGGCCAGGCTGGCCTCGGCCGCCTGGAGGGTGGCCTTGGCGGCCTGCCGGTCCGCCCTGGCCAGCTTCAGCTCGGCCCGCAGCAGCTCGACGGGCAGCACGTCCAGGCGCATCGACGCCTCGACCAGGGCCTCCTCGTCGCTGCCCTTGGCCAGCTCGGTCAGCCTGACGGCCAGCATCGACCGCTCGTCCTTCAGCGTCTTGACGGCTGTCCTCGCCGCCTGGAGACGCTCGTAGGGGTCTGGTGGCACCGGTCCCGACCTCCTCGCGCGGCCGGGGGAAGGCCGCCCGCTCGCGTCCTTGATGCCTGGTCCTGGTGCGAATTGTCAACTCGGGCCGCCTTGACGAGTCCAGCCCGGCACGGCTTTCATGGCCGCCATGAGCGACATCACCGTGCTCGGCCTGGACAACGTGCTCCTGGACGTCGGCGACCTGGAGGCCGCCAAGGGCTTCTACGGCGGCCGGCTCGGCCTCGGGGTCAAGTTCGACTTCCCCGACGCCGGGGTGGTGGGCTTCCGCCTCGGCGACGAGGAGGCGGGCCTGGTCGTGCGGGCCGGGGACGTGGCCCCGGGACCGCCCCGCCCCTCGCCGCGGCTGTGGCTGGAGGTGCCGGACGCCCGTGCCGCCGGCAAGGCCCTGGCCGCGACCGGGGTGGCCCTGCTGGGTGAGGCCCGCGAGCTGCGCACCGGCTGGCTGGTCGAGGTCGCCGACCCGTGGGGCAACGTGATCGGCCTCACCGACTACCTGCTGGCCCCGGAGCGGGCCCGCCAGCGCGAGGACGGGCACCCGCAGCGATGACCAGGACGCTGCTGACTGGTGGGCTGGTCTTCGACGGCACCGGCAGCTCGCCCGCCGAGGCCGACGTGCTGATCGAGGGCGATCGGATCGTCGAGGTCGGGCCCGGGCTGGACGGCGACGAGTCGGTGGAGCTCCGCGGCCGCCACCTGCTGCCGGGGCTGTTCGACTGCCACACCCACGTGACCCTGACCAGCGTCGACCTGATGGACATCCTCCAGGCGCCGTTCTCCTACCGGTTCTTCCAGACGGTCCAGAACCTGGCCGCGACCCTGCGGGTGGGGATCACGACGGTCCGGGACGCGGCCGGAGCCGACGCCGGGGTGAAGCGGGCCGTGGCCGACGGGCTCGTGCCCGGCCCGCGGCTGCAGATCTCGGTGACCCTGCTCAGCCAGACTGGCGGGCACGGGGACGGCTGGTTCCCGTCGGGGCAGGCGCTCGACCTCTGGCCCGTCTACCCGGGCATGCCCGACGGCCTGGTCGACGGGCCCGAGGCGATGCGGCGCAAGGTCCGCGAGCTGGTCCGGGCCGGCGCCGACGTCATCAAGGTGGCGACCACCGGTGGGGTCCTGTCCCCCACCGACGACCCTCGCCACGCCCACTTCCGCGACGACGAGCTGACCGCCCTGGTGACCGAGGCGGCCGCCGCCGGCCGCTGGGTGATGGCCCACGCTCAGGGCGACGACGGCATCAAGGCGGCCGTCCGGGCCGGGGTCCGCTCCATCGAGCACGGCATCTACCTGGACGACGAGGCCATCGGGCTGATGCTGGACCGCGGCGCCTGGCTGGTCCCGACCCTGGTCGCGCCCCGCGGGGTGCTGGCCGCGGCCGCCGCCGGGGTCGCCATCCCCGAGGCCTCGGTGCGCAAGGCGGCCGAAGTCGCCGAGATCCATGCCGACTCCTTCCGCCGGGCCGTGGCCGCGGGGGTCAAGGTGGCCATGGGCACCGACAGCGGCGTCACGCCCCACGGCCGCAACCTGGCCGAGCTGGAGCTGATGGCCAAGGGCGGCATGACCCCGGCCCAGGTGCTGGCCGCCACCACCTCGGGGGCGGCCGAGCTGCTGGGCGTGGCCGACGAGCTCGGCACCCTGGAGGCGGGCAAGCGGGCCGACGTGGTGGTGGTCGACGGCGACCCGTTCGAGCTGGCCACCCTCGGCGACCGCATCGCCGCCGTCATCCAGGACGGCCGCCTGGTCGCCGGGCACGTCTGAGCGGCCGGCGGGGCGTCAGCTCTTGATGTCCTTGGTGGCGAAGTTCGCCCAGGCGACGCCGAGGAACACCGCGATGTAGACGGCCTGGACGGCGAAGCCGCGGCTGACGTCGTGCCACAGCACCGGGGTCCGGAACAGGTCGACGAAGGCCAGCCAGTAGTGCGTCGGCAGGTACGGCTTGACCGCCGCGGCCGCGTCCAGCAGGTCGAGCACCTGGGAGGTGACCAGCGCGGCCAGGGCGCCGAGGGCGGCGGCCAGGGGCGAGTCGGTGACCGTGGAGGCGAACAGGGCCACCGCCGCCACCCCCAGCATCGACCAGGCCACGTAGCCGACGGTGACGGCGGTCCGCCAGGTGGCGTCCTGGGCGGCGATCGTCTGGCCCGACACCGACGGCAGCGGCTTGACCCCGAACAGCCAGGCCCCGACGGCGAAGGCGACGGCCGCCACCACCAGCACGGCCAGGAACACGAACACGACCGTCACGGCCAGCTTGGCCACCAGCAGCCGGGTCCGCCCGACCGGCCGGACCAGCAGGTAGCGCAGGGTCCCGGCGCTCGCCTCGCCGGCCACGGTGTCGCCGGCCAGGACGGCCACCGCCACCGGCAGGAACACCGGCAGCACCAGGGCCAGGGCGGCCGCCGGGAACAGGGCGCCGTTGTTGAGCACCTGGGAGAGGAAGGCCGGCCCCTGGCCGGGCCGCGGCCCGACCCCGGTCACCCGGAGCAGGACCGCGACCAGGGTCGGCAGCCCGGCCAGCAGCGCGATGGTCACCCAGGTCCGCGGCCGGGTGACCAGCTTGCGCAGCTCAACCAGGAACATCGGGGTCCTCGG
>DASZON010000466.1:0-2327 GCA_035550755.1 Actinomycetota bacterium
TCACCCCGCCCGGGTCGGCGTGCTCGATCACCATCGGGACCGGGGTCACCGACGCCCGGCCGGGGTCGGTGGCCGGCCTGCAGCTGGTCGTCTCCGACATCGAGGCCGCCCGCTCCCAGCTCCTCGAGGGCGGGGTCGACGTCGGCGAGGTCCAGGACTTCCCCTGGGGCCGGTTCGTGTTCTTCGCCGACCCCGACGGCAACCGCTGGGCCGTCCAGCAGATCGTCTACCCCGGCTAGACCGCGGCCGACCAGATGAGGAACCGGGAGGGCAGGGGCGGTTCGCTGGAGCTGGGGACCGGCCGGGTGGAGGCGTTCAGCGACGGGGTGATGGCGGTGATCATCACCATCATGGCCCTGGAGCTGCGGGCACCGGAGGGGCCGACCCTGGAGGCGGTCGGCGCGCGGCTGCCGGGGCTGCTGGTGTACGTGCTGAGCTTCACGATCATCGGCATCTACTGGAACAACCACCACCACCTGCTGCGGGCCGCCGAGCGGATCAGCAGCGCGGCCATGTGGGCCAACCTGTTCCTGCTGTTCTGGCTGTCGCTGATCCCGGTCCTGACCGAGTGGCTACGGGACCAGTACCGTCACCCGCTGCCGGCCGCGACCTACGGCGCGGTGGGGCTCGCGGCCGGGTTCGGGTACGCGATCCTGGTCCGGGCGCTGATCCGGGCCAACGGCTCGGACTCGGCGGTGGCGGCGGCCATCGGATCCGACCGCAAGGGCTATGCGTCGCTGGCCCTGTACGCGGCCGGGGTCGGGCTCGCCTTCGTGAGCCCCTGGATCGCCTACGGCTGCTATGTGGCCGTGGCCATCATCTGGTTCATCCCCGACCGGCGGTTCACCCGCTTCTAGTCACGCCCTGGAGGGGACCTCGAAGCTGATCCCGGTCTCGCGCTCGGAGACCTCCCAGAGGGTGGCCATGGCCTCGCGGCTGCGGGAGCGGCCGAACAGGGGCCGGCGTACCGGCGGTCCCCAGTTCACCCAGCGCGGGGTGTAGAGGGCGCCGCCGACCGCGCCCGGGTCGGTGGCCGCCCGGAGCAGGGGGAGCGCGCCCTGGGCCGGGGTCATCCCGAAGCGGCGCACGCCGGCGGAGAAGAACCGCTGGCTGCGGCCGCCGCCGCTCTCGCGGACGCTGCGGGCCTGGAGGTCGGTGTTGGTGTACCCGGGGTGGACGACGATGCTCCTCGCCGGCGTCCCGGCGGCGCGCAAGCGCCGGTCCAGCTCCAGGGCGAAGTGCAGGTTGGCCAGCTTCGACTGCCCGTAGGCCCGCCAGGGCTCGTAGTGACCGTGGAGGTGGGGGTTGTCCGGGTCGACGGGGCGGCCGGCGTGCCGGCCGGTGCTGGTGACCGAGACGACCCGGGCGCCGTCGCTGCCGAGCAGGGCCGGCAGGACCAGGGCGGTGAGGGCGAAGTGGCCGAGGTGGTTCACGCCCAGCTGCATCTCGAAGCCGTCCTCGGTCCGCCGCTCGGCGATGGCCATCACGCCCGCGTTGTTGACCAGGATGTCGACGCGCCGATGGCCGGCCAGGACCGCCGCCGCGGCCTCGCGGACCGAGGCCAGCGAGGCCAGGTCGAGCGGCTGCAGCTCCAGGGCGGCGCCGGGGACCTGGCCGAGGATCGCGTCGCGGGCCGCGGCGGCCTTGCCCTGGTCGCGCGCGGCCATCACCACCAGGGCTCCCCGGCGGGCCAGCTCCAGGGCCACCTCGCGCCCCAGCCCGCCGTTGGCGCCGGTCACGACGGCGACCCGGCCCGACTGGTCGGGGATGTCGGCGGCGGTCCAGCTCATCTGCGTCTCCGTCCCTCAGGCCGCGGTGAACACGGAAGTGTGGCACGTTTCGCTCAGCCGCCGTGGTGGCCGCCGGGGACCCGGCGGGTCACGTGCAGCAGGTATTCCTTGCGGTTGCGGGGGTTGTGGTCGGTCCTCGGGCGGGTCGGTGGGGCGCCACGGACCGGCTGGTGGTGGTCGAAGGCGGACTCGACCATGCCCTCGCCGCGGGTCAGGGCGGGGAGTTGCTGCTCCAGGTCGTGGACCCTGGCGGCCGGGACCATGCCCTCGACCACCGCCGCCGGGCCGGTGATGGTGGTGGTCCGGGGGACGGCCCGCAGGCGGCCGAGCAGGGGCAGGACCGGGCCGAGGGTGCCGGCCGGGAGCTCGGCCCGGAAGCGGTGCATCGGCTCCTCCACCCTGGTCCCGGCCTCCTCCAGGGCGCGCATCAGGACCAGCGGGGTCAGGTTGCGGAAGTCCCCGGCGGTGCTGGACATGCTCTTGTCGAAGGTGGCGTGGGCGTGGCTCGAGCGGGGCCAGTAGCCGGAGTGGGTCATG
>DASZON010000467.1:0-4177 GCA_035550755.1 Actinomycetota bacterium
AGATCAGGGTGTCGAAGTCACTGTGGGCCAGCACCAGCCGGCCGCCGGGGCGCAGCACCCGGACGGCCTCGGCGACCAGGGCGTCGTGGTCGGGCAGGACCTCGAGCACGTTGTGGCAGAGCACCTGGTCGAAGCTGGCCGGGGCCAGCGGCAGCGGCGCCTTCAGGTCGGCCTGGACCAGCAGCAGCTCCGGCGGCCGGTCCTGGCCGGCGACAGCCCCGGCGACCGCCTCGGCCGTCCTGGCCAGGGCCCCGGCGCTCAGGTCGAGGCCGGCGACCAGCCCCCCGGGGACGGCCGGGGCGGCCTGGGCCAGGGTGCCGCCGGTGCCGCAGCCGAGGTCGGCCACCCGGTCGCCGGGGCGGGAGTCGAGCAGTTCGGCCAGCCAGCGGTGCCGGCTTGGCACCACCGGCTCGACCATGGTGTCGACGTCGTCCGGTTCGCGATCCATGGCGGGAACGCTAGCCGGGATACGGGCGGCCCGTCGAGCCAGCCGGCCAGGCGCCGGCCGGTGGCGTCAGGGGTGGCCGTCAGCCGCAGGCGGCCTTGACGTACGGGTACGGGTCGACCGGGCTGCCGCCGCCCGGGTGGACCTCGAAGTGGACGTGGGGGGCGGTGAAGCGGGCGTTGCCGGTCTGGCCGTTGATGGCGATCAGCTCGCCCGCCTTGACCCGCTGGCCCACCGAGGAGGCGTACCGCATGAGGTGGGCGTAGTAGTACTCGTTGCCGTCGTCGCCCCGCAGGTAGAGGCTGATGCCTCCCAGGGAGCTGTTCGAGAAGCGGCTGATGACCCCGTCGACGATGGCGTGGACCTTGTTGCCGAGGGGATTCATGATGTCGGTCCCCTTGTGGGCGCGGCCGCCGGAGCGGGCGGCCCCCCAGGAGTCGACGAACGAGTAGGGCTTGGACACCGGGCAGGACTCCCAGCGCCCGTTGACCAGGTGGGTGGTGTTGAACCCGGCCAGCTTGTCGGCGACCTGCTTGGCCTTCTCGAAGGTGCGGGTCAGCTTGGCCACGGTCGCCTTGGAGCGGGCCTCGAGCTTGGCCATGTCGGTCATGGCCGCCTTGACGTCGCGGATCGCCGCCTCGTAGCTGTCGTAGGCGATCTTGGCGTCGGCCACCGCCTCGACCTGGCCCTCCTGGAGGATGGTCTCGAACTCGACCCGGCTCACCACCACCTCGGCGCTGCTGCCGAGGATCCCCGACAGGGGGCGGGTGCCGCCGGCCTTGTACAGCGAGGCCATGTGGCTGCTGAGGGTCCGGCGGGCCCGGGCCAGGTCGTCGCGGACGTAGCCGAGGCGGCTGTTGGCGGCCTGGAGCCGCTGCTCGGCAAAGCCCTGCTGGGTCTCGATCTGGGCAAGCTCGGCGGTGGCCTCGTCGAGCTGCGCCTGCAGCTTCTTCTGGCGGCTCTTGGCGGTCGCCAGGTCATCGGCGATGCCGGGAACGGCCACGCCGACGAGCAGCGCGACCATGAGCAGACCGGCCGCGATGACGCGGGATCTTGACAACCTCTCGCCTCCGTCGGGGGACACGGATCGAGAAACCTGATGCGGGGGCGTCCGGAATGGGGGAAACCGGAACGCTGGCAGGGGACGATAGCACAGCCCTGACGGTGGGTAAAAACGCAGCCCGCGCACCCTGTGGACAAGGAACGGCCCCCGTGCTGAGCGCGGGGGCCGTCAGATCGTCCGTCGGCCGGCGGTGGATGCCGGCGTTCGCGGTCGGGCCGGTGGAGGATGCGCGGCCGCCGCGAGGAGAGCAGTTCTGTGGCCGTCGGCCGGCGGGCGTTCGATGTGGCGGGCCACCGGGAGCGTGGTCCGCCTGCTACCCGTCGGGTGGAGTCTCCAACACCATCCGCCCCCTTCGTCGCGGTCGGGCCGCGACCAAGCGTGTCCGGGCTTCCTACACGAGATCTTCTGCCACAGCCCCCCGGTTCGTAAACAGATCACCTGACGAGCGATCCGTACCCGTCCGTACCCTTCCCTACCGGACATCCGAGCCGGGGCCCGCCTGCGGTGGCCCACCCGCCCGGGTTCGCCTACGCTCTAGCTCCATGGGAGCAGCCCGGATGCTGGCCGCCTGCCGCGGCGAGCCGGTCGACCGAACCCCCGTCTGGTTCATGCGCCAGGCTGGGCGCTGCCTTGCCGGCTACCGGAAGCTGCGCGAGCGCCACGACATCCTCGAGATCACCCGCACCCCCGAGCTGTGCGCCCAGGTGACCACCATGCCGGTGGACGAGTTCGGGGTCGACGGGGCGGTGCTGTACGCCGACATCATGCTGCCCCTGTTCGGCATGGGGGTGCCGTTCTCGATCGACCCGGGGGTCGGCCCGATCGTGCACCGGCCGGTGCGCGACGCCGCCGCCGTCGAGGCGCTCAGGATCGTCGACGCCGAGGAGGCCACCCCCGAGCTGTTCCAGACCATCCGCATGCTCCGGCGCGACCTCGACGGCCGGGCCGCCCTGATCGGCTTCGCCGGGGCGCCCTACACGGTCGCCTCGTACCTGATCGAGGGCCGGCCCTCCAAGGAGCACGCCCGGGCCAAGGCGCTGCTGTACGGCGACGAGGTGCTGTGGCACCGGCTGATGGAGACCCTGACCGAGGTCACCGTCCGCTACCTGCGCGCCCAGGTCGCGGCCGGGGTGCAGGTGGTCCAGCTGTTCGACTCCTGGATGGGTGACCTGGGGCGGCGCGAGTACGAGGCGGCGGTGCTGCCCTACAGCCGCCGGATCTTCGAGGCGGTGCGGTCGACCGGGGTCCCGACGATCCACTTCGGCACCGGCACGGTCGGGCTGCTGGAGGCCATGGCCACCGCCGGCAGCGACCTGGTGAGCGTCGACTGGCGGGTCCCGCTCGACGAGGCCTGGCGCCGGATCGGCCCCGGCAAGGGCATCCAGGGCAACCTCGACCCGGCGGTGCTGCTCGCCCCCTTCGAGGTGGTCGCCCGCGAGGCCGACCGGGTCCTGACCGCGGCCGGCGGCCGCGACGGCCACATCTTCAACCTGGGCCACGGGGTCCTTCCCGACACGCCCTCGGACCACCTGACCCGGCTGGTCGAGCACGTCCACAAGGCCACCGAGAGGACCACTGTTGCCAACCCCTGAGTCCCCCGCCGACGCCCCCACCGGGGTGCTGCTGATGACCTACGGCTCGGCCGCCAACGCCGAGGCGGTCCCGGCCTACCTGCGCAGCGTGCGCGGGGGCCGCGACGCCAACCCGGAGCTGGTGGCCGAGTTCCAGCGCCGCTACCGGCTGATCGGCTGGTCGCCGCTGGTCCGCATCACCCTCGAGCAGGGGGCCGAGCTGCAGCGGCTGCTCGACGCCGACCACGGCCCCGGCCGCTACCGGGTCGAGGCCGGCATGCTCCACTCCGAGCCGACGATCGACGAGGCGGTGGCCCACCTCGCCGTGGCCGGGGTCCAGCGGCTGGTCGGGATCGTGCTCTCCCCCCAGTGGTCGCCGGTGATCATGGGCGGCTACCGGCGGGCCCTTGACGCGACCGCCTGGCGGCTCGGCCCCGACGCCGAGGTCGTCCTGGCCGGCCCTTGGCACCGCACTCCGGCCTTCCTCGACGCCCTGACCGAGCGGGTCACCGAGGCCCTGGCCCGGCTCGACCCTCAGGTGCCGGTGCTGTTCACCGCCCACAGCCTGCCCAAGGCGGTGGTCGACCGTGACCCCGGCTACCTGGACCAGATCGCCGAGACGATCGACGCCGTGGTCGAGCGGACCGGCCTTGACCGCTCCCGCTGGCAGTTCGCCTACCAGTCGGCCGGCCACAGCCCCGAGGAGTGGCTCAAGCCCGACCTGAAGGACCTCCTCCCCGGCCTCAGGGCCCAGGGCCACACGGCCGTGCTGGTCGTGCCCGTCCAGTTCCTGGCCGACCACCTGGAGATCCTCTACGACCTCGACATCGCCGCTCGCGAGGAGGCCGAAGAGGCCGGCCTGGCCTTCCACCGGATCGAGCTGATGAACACCTCCCCGGCGTTCATCCGCGCCCTCGCCGACGTCGCCCTCACCGAGGACCGCGCGGCCAGCACCACCGCCTAGACGATTGATTCCAAGGGGTGCGGAGATGAGCGGAGGGTGCCCATGATCGGCGTTGAGACCCAACGTCGAGCCTGGAGGCCCGGTGGACGCCGACCTGGACACCCTCGCCACCGCACTGTACGTCACCATCGACG
>DASZON010000468.1:0-12559 GCA_035550755.1 Actinomycetota bacterium
TGATCCTGTCCGACCCCGGCGGCCCGACCCTGTTCGGCGGCGGCAGCCCCCTTGGCAGCTCCGACCGCCAGGTCTATGTGGCCAAGCAGGTCGACTTCACGACCTCCAGTGTCGTGCTCCAGCGCGCCCAGCGGATCCTGGAGAGCCGGCAGTCGCTCCCCGAGTTCAGGGCGGAGCTGGACGTGGAGCCCTCGGCGAGCATGACGGGCATCTCGATCGTCGCCACCGGTCCCGGGCCGGGGGCGGCGGCGGACCTGGCGAACGCCGTGGCCACCGCCTACCAGGAGGTCACGGCGGAACGCGCGACCGCGGACGCGGAGGCGGCGGTCGCAAGCCTCGAGAAGCTCCGGGACCGTTACCAGGCCAGCCTCGACGCCAGCCCGAAGCTGCCGGACGGCCGCCTGACCTCCCGGCAGCAGGATCTGGTCGGCCGGATCGCCGACCTGCAGGATCGCGAGCAGGACATCACCGTCCAGGCGGACGTCTTCGCCTCCGGGGTGGAGTACGTCGAGAAGGCCGTGCCGCCCACCGCTCCCTCGCAGCCCCAGCCGAAGCTGGCCGTGGCCCTGGGCGCCCTGCTCGGCCTGCTCGGGTCGGGGGCCTGGGCCTGGTGGGCGGCGGCGCGCGACCGGCGTGCCGAGGGCCGGGGCGAACCGGCCCGGATTCTCGGGGCGCCGCTGCTCGGTGAGGTGCCCCGGCTGCGCGCCCCGCCGCTGGAGGCGGGCACGGCGGTCACGGTGTCGGCCCTCGACCCGGCCGTGGAGGACGCCTACCACTTCATCGTCGCCTCGATGGAGCACGAGCTGGCCGGGATCGGCGGCAAGTCGATCGCCGTAACGAGTGTCGGGCCGGGTGACAGCAAGACCTCCACCGCCCTCCAGATCGCCAACGCCGCCTCGCAGGAGAACCGCAAGATCCTGCTGATCGACGCGGACGTGCGCATGCGGTACCTCTCTGATCGCGTCGGCTCCGCCGAGCTGGCCGCCGAGGGCAACGGGCAGCGCCTGCCCGTCCCCGGCGGCGAGCCCGCCAACGCCAACGCCAACGCCAACGACTACATCTACCGGCTGGTGTCGACCGACAGCGGCATGGTGCTGCCGGTCGCCTCCAACCCCACCGACCCCTGGCATCCGGCCGGCTCCTACCGTGCCGTGGACGTGCGCCACGCGGTGCGGTCCATCGGCGAGATGTTCGACCTCGTGCTGGTCGACACCCCGGCGCTCCTGGCCTCCTCCAATGCTCTCGGCGTGGCCAGGCAGGCCGACGGCGTCCTGCTGGTCGTCTCCCACCGGGTCTCGTTGCGCCACCTGCGCGAGGTCCGCGACCGCCTCGCCTTCGTCAAGACACCGCTGATCGGCTACGTCTACGTCCGGCCGCGCGGCCTCGGCATCCGCAGCCTCTGGGGACGGATCAGGCGAGGCCTGGCACGCGACGCGTGGACCAGGAAGCTGAAGGTCGTCACCGGGAACAAGGAGCGGGCGTGAGCGGACCAGCAGGCACCACCCGGGTCGCGGCCGTGTTGGCGGCCTACAACCGCCGCGACCTCACCCTCGCCTGCCTGCGCTCGCTCCAGGCCCAGCGGCCTCCCGCGGTGACCCTCGACCTGTTCGTGCTCGACGACGCCAGCAGCGACGGCACCGGCGAGCAGATCGCCGAGCAGTTCCCCGAGGCCACCCTGCTGCACGGCAACGGGCGGCTGTACTGGAACGGCGGCATGCGGCGCGCCTTCGCCGCCGCCATCGCCGGCGACTACGACTACTACCTGTGGATGAACGACGACACCCGTCTCGACGACGGCGCCCTCGCCGTGCTGCTGGACACCGAACGCCGGCTGCGCGCCGGCGGCGAGGAGGCGGTCATCGTCGCCGGCTCGACCAGGCACCCCGAGACCGGGGAGCTGACCTACGGGGGCGTCGTCCAGCCCTACCGCTGGCGGCCGTTGAAGAGCGTGCTCGTCGAGCCGGGCGACGAGCCGCGCCCGTGCCACACCATGAACGGGAACGCCACGCTCATCTCCCGCGCGGTGGTGTCGCGTGTCGGCAACATCGACCCGGCGTTCGTGCAGCAGATGGGCGACTTCGACTACGGGCTGCGGGCCCGGGCGGCCGGCTGCTCGGTCTGGATCGCACCGGGCACGGTCGGCACCTGCGCCTCCCATCCCAGACGTCGCCCCGGCGAGCAGCCCCTGGGCGACGACCTCCGGCGGCTGTGGTCGCTCAAGGAGCTCTCGCCGGGCCCGTGGGCGGTCTACAGCCGCCGCTGGGCCGGCCGGCTCTGGCCCGTCTACTGGCTGAGCCCGTACGTGCGCCGCGGGGTCCGCCTGGCCCTCGAGCGCACGCCGCTGGGGCGGCCGCGGCGTGCCTTGACGTGAGCGAGTTCGACGCCACACCGCCCGATCCGGCCGGATCGACCCTGACCGCGAGGGCCGCCTCCGGGCTGCGCTGGTCCTACCTGGGCTACGGGGCCCTGATGGTGGCCAACCTCGCCTACACGGCGACGATCTCGCGGCTGCTCGACCCGGTCGCGTTCGGGCTCATGGCGCTCGCCCAGCTCGTGGTCCTGTTCGCGCAGTTCTTCGTCCGGATGGGGCTGGCGTCGGCGCTGGTGCAGAGGCCGAGGCTGTCCGACGACGACGTCCGGGCGGCCACGACCGCCGGCATCGTCGTCGGCGGGGCCTGCTTCGGCCTGGTGTGGGTGCTGGCGCCGGCGTTCACCGCGCTGTTCCGGGCCGCGGAGCTGACCCCGGTGCTGCGGGTGCTGGGGATCTCGTTCCTGTTCGAGGGCGTGTCCATGGTGGGACTGGGCCTGCTGCGGCGCCAGCTCCGCTTCCGTGAGCTGTCGATCATCACCGTGGGCACCTACGTGCTCGGCTACCTGGTGGTCGGGATCGGCCTGGCCCTGCTCGGCGCGGGCGTGTGGAGCCTGGTGGTGGGATCGCTCGTCTCCGCCAGCTCCCAGGTCGTGTGGCAGTACGCCCTGCTGCGGCATCCGGTCCGGCCAGTGCTCCGCTGGCAGCCCTACCGCGAGATCTGCGGCTACGGGATGCGCCTGTCAGGCGCCCACCTGCTCGACTACGCGGGCAGCAGCCTGGACACCTTCACCGTCGGCCGCTTCGCCGGCACGGCTGTGGTCGGCCAGTACAGCCGGGGCTACTTCCTGGCCGTCCAGCCACTGCGCGTCTACCTGACCCAGGCGCTCACCAACGTGCTGTTCCCGCACCTCAGCCGGATCCAGGAGGACGCGGCGCGGCTGCGCCGGGCCTGCCTCAGCATGCTCGCCCTCAGCGCTGTCGTGCTGTTCCCGGTGTGCGCCGGCATGGCCGTGGCCGCACAGGAGCTCGTGCGGGTCGTCCTGGGCCCGCAGTGGGGCCTGGCGGCCACGCTCGTCCCGTGGTTCGCCCTCGCCGGCGGATGCGGCGTCATCTCGGCGCTGGCCCAGACGGTGGCGGAGGCCCGCAACGAGCTGAACCGCTCGCTGGCCGTCCAGGCCGCCTACGTGGTGGTGCTCGGGGCGCTGCTGGTGGTCGCCCTCGGTCAGCGGGCCCAGGGCGTGTGGGTGGTCGCCGCCGCGGTCGCCGCCGCGGAGATCCTGCGGCTCGTCGGCTACCTGGGGCTGAAGCGGCGCACCGTGGGACTGACCATGGCGCAGCTGTGGGCCGCCTGGGCGCCGGCGCTGCTCGCCAGCCTCGGTGTCGCGCTCGCCGTCGCCGCCGTCCGGGACGTCCTCGTCGGCCGGGTGCCGGCCCTGCTGGCCCTGACCGCCGAGGTCGCCGCGGGTGCCTTGGCGCTGGCCCTGTGCCTCCGCTTCGGGCCCATCCCGGCCATCCGCCGGGAGCTGTGGATGCGGCTGACCGCCGCCGGGGTGATCGGCGGCGCCGGCGGGGTGCGCCGGCGGGTCGCATCGCTCGTCCTGGGCCGGCCGGAGCCGGCTCCGGAGCCGTCGGCATGATCGAGCTGCTGCTGCTCGGCCTGGCCCTGGCGGCCGTCGCCGGGGCCGGCATCGTCGTGGTCGAGGCGCTGGTGCGGCGGGCGGAGCTGGGGGCCATCCTGCTGCTGGGGGCGACCCTGCTCAACGCCGTCCTGGTCGGCCGGGTCCCGTCGGTGACGCTGCCTGGCGGCATCAGGATCCAGGTCCACGACGTCGCGTTCGCCCTGATGCTCGCCGCCGGGATCCTGCGGGTGCTGCGGACGCCGCGCTTCTCGTCGTTCCAGCGCTGGGTGCTGGTGCTCGGCGCCGTGCTGGCGCTGTCGCTGGTCCGGGGCGCGATGGCGTTCGGGGTCGAGCACAGCGTCGCCGAGTTCCGGCTGTTCCTCCCCTACCTCAGCGGCGTCCTCTACTTCGCGACCTTCCCGCCCTCCGCCTGGCTGAACGACCGGATCGGCCGGCTGTGGCTGGCCGCCAGCGTGCCCATGGTGGTCCTGGTGGCGCTGCGCTGGCTGGACGTCTTCGCGGGGGTCAACCTCGGGGTGCCCAGGGAGCAGTTCGGGGCCGACGCCGCCATCAAGGTCCTCGACGGGCCGTACACGTTCTTCCTGGCTTGCGCCGCGCTGCTGACGGTGCCGTCCTGGCAGCTGCACGACGAGCGGGCACGGCGGCTGACCCGGATGGGTGCGCTGCTGCTGGCGGTCGTCGTGCTGCTGAACCGGCGCACGGTCTGGCTGACGATGATCGTCGGCATCGCCGTGCTCATGGTGCGTGGGCGGCGGCTGCGGCGGCGGGCGGTGGCGATGGTCATCGGTGCCGTCCTGCTCACGGCGGCGGCGTACATCGCCCTCGGGGGCGCAGCTGCCGACGAGGGGCCGGTGGCCAGGTCCGCGGTGGGCACGGGCACCCTCGACTGGCGCATCCAGGGATGGACCGAGCTGCTCGAGGGCCTGTCCAAGGGCCCGGTGGACTGGCTGGTCGGCGAGCCGCTCGGCAGCGGCTTCTCCCGCCAGGTGGAGGGCTCCGAGGTGCAGGCCGAGCCGCACAACTTCTACGTGACGACGGTGCTGCGGACCGGCCTGGTCGGCCTGGTCGCGCTCATCGCGCTCACCGGCGGGCTGCTGCGGGCGCTGTGGCGGACCCCGCCGGGGACGGGCCGTGGCCTGCTGGAGCCCGGGGTGTTCCCGGCGCTGCTCGCCATGCAGGTTGTGTGGTTCCTCACCTGGATCCCCGGCATGGAGCAGGGGATCGTCACCGGGCTGGCCATCGGCCTGGCGGCCATGCGTGAGCGCGGCCGCCCGCCGTTCCCCGCCAGCCCCCGCCCGCACGTCACCACGGCCGGCACGGGGAGGGTGAGCGGCGAATGAGCGGGCGACAGGTCCGGCGAGGGCGGGTGCCGGCCATCCTGTGGGCGACCAGGGACGACACCTCGCCCCATCCCTACCTGGTCGCGTCGGCCCGCCGGGCCGGGGCGACGGTCCGCGAGCTGCACTGGGCCCAGGCCGAGGACGGGCGGCGCCCGCTCGGGCGGGTGGTGACCCTGGGGCGGCGGCGGGCCGGGCGGGAGCACCCGATCACCCTCAAGGTGGTCGGCCCGCGGCTGCTCCTCGGGTTCGCGCGCGCGCCCGAGGACGTCATCGTCGTCTACGAGCTCGGCCTGGTCGGGCTGTACGCCGGTCTGTCCAAGGCGCTGCGCCGCCGCCGCCGGGTGGTGTCGCTGGTCGAGGGGGACTACCAGCACCTCGGCCGCACCGGCACTGCCGCCTTCAAGCTGCCCGTACGTCGGCTGGCGGCCCGGATGGTGGACGTGTTCGTGGCCAACAACGAGCTGGCCCGCGACTACCTGGTCGGCACCCTCAACGTCCCCGCCGGCAGGATCGTCGTCGGCTGGTGGCTGGCCGGGCTGCCGCCGGAGCTGGAGGCGAGCGTCCCCGCCGAGGTTGCGCCGGTCCCCGACCAGACGCCGCTGTTCGTCTCGGCCGGCCGCCTCATCCCCCCCAAGGGGGTCGACCTGCTGATCGAGGGGGTCGCGGCCTACCGGCGGGAGTTCGGCCCGTGCATGCTCTGGGTCATCGGGGACGGCCCGGAACGGGCCGCGCTGGCCGAGTTGGCCCGCCGCCTGGAGGTCGAGGGGTCGGTCGCCTTCCTGGGACCGGTGGACCACGCCGGCTTCAAGGGTGCCCTCCAGGCCTGCCAGGCGTTCGTGTTCCCGACGCTTCGGGACTTCATCGGCCGGGTCGCCGTGGAGGCCCTGACCACCGGCACACCCGTGGTGGTGTCGCCGTTGACCGGGGCGGTGGGCACGATCGTGGAGGACGGCGTGAACGGGATCGTCGTCGACCCGCACGACGCCCGGGCGCTGGCCGCGGCCATGCACCGCACGACCGACCCCGAGACCTCCCGCGCCCTGCGCGAGGGGGTCCGGCGGATGAACCCGCCCCTGCTGCCCGACGCCGGCGCCGGCGCGGTGCTGCGCGCCGTCGCCCGGGCGCGCCGCCGCGGCGGCCGCATACGAGCCGCCCACCCCAACCGCGAGGTGCCACAGCGTGCAAACCAGCCAGACCCCTGACCGCCCCGTGCTCGGCCTGCGCGTCGGCGAGGTCGTCGAGGTGCGCAGCCCCGAGGAGATCCTGGCCACCCTGGACGAGCACGGCGAGCTCGACGGCCTCCCGTTCATGCCCGAGATGCTGGCCTGGTGCGGGCGGCGGCTGCGGGTCGACAAGCTCGCCCTCAAGCTCTGCGACACCATCGACTGGACGGGCATGTACCGCATCCGGGACGCCGTGCACCTGGAGGGGTCACGCTGTGACGGCCAGGCGCACGGCGGCTGCCAGGCGGGCTGCGCGATCTACTGGAAGGAGGCGTGGCTCAAGCGGGTCCCGGACGGGGAACCGGCGGTGGACCCGCAGCCGGACGGGCCGCCGCGTTGCACGCTGGCCGCGCTCACGGCGGCGACGCGCCGGGCCCCCGACCCCGCCGCCCCGGGCGAGCCACGGTTCGCCTGCCAGGCGACCGAGCTGCGGCGGGCGGCGCCCGAGCGCATCCCGTCCTGGGACGCCCGCCAGTACCTCCAGGACGTCCGCTCCGGCAACGCCGGCGCGCTCGCCACCATCCGCACCGTCAGCGTCGGCCTGTTCAACGAGTACCAGGACCTCAGCCGCCGGATCCTGCCCCGGCCGCTGCGGATCCGGGACGGGCGGCGGTACCCGTTCATCGAAGGCGCCCTGGAGAAGACCCCGGTCGAGACGCTCGGTCTGCAGCCCGGCGAGCTGGTCCGGGTCAAGGGCATGGAGGAGATCGTCAAGACGCTCGACACGGACAACGCCAACCGCGGCATGTCGTTCGACGGCGAGATGGTGCGCTACTGCGGCCGCGAAGCCCGGGTGCTGCGGCGGGTCGAGCGGATCATCGACGAGAAGAGCGGCCGGATGCTGCGGTTCAGGAACCCGTGCATCGTCCTCGAGGACGTGACCTGCACCGGCGCCTACCACCGTCAGTGTCCCCGCGGCATCTACCCCTACTGGCGGGAGATCTGGCTCGAGCGGGTGCAGTGAGGCGCCGTCGTCAGCCCGGCTTGCGGCCCGCGCCGGCCGTCGCGGCCGTGAACGCGATCCGTACCGGCAGCCACCTCGGCGACAGGCCCACCCGGCGGACCTCCGGCAGGTCGAACAGCCGCAGCACCTCGCGTGCCTCGGCCCGCTGCCCCAGCCGCAGCCGCCGGTAGGCGCCGGCCAGGATGAACTGGTGGTACCAGTCGGCCTGCCAGCGACGGATGGTCGGCTCGGGCACGACCCCCCGTGCCACCGCCCGGTCGAAGATCTCGGCGTTGGCCCTGACGGTGCCGGGATGCCACATGCCGGTCGTGGCCGCGGCCTCGTGGATGGTGTACGCGCAGGTCGTCTGGGGCAGGCAGCGCACGCCGTAGCGGGCGAACATCCGCACCCACATGTCGGTGTCGGTGGTGTCGCCGACGCTGGTGTCGAACAGCCCCTCCTGCTCCATGGCGGCGCGGCGGACCACGGCGGTGGGCTCCCGAACGAACGAGGAGTTGCGCAGCACCCGCCGCAGCGCCGCCTTCGGCTCCAGGTACCGCTCATGGCGGAACCGCTGCTGGCGCCGCGCCACGCCGTTCACGTCGACGATCTGGACCCCGAACAGCAGCACCGCCTCGCCGGGCTGGGCCCGCCGGATCGCCTCCACCATGGCCGCGCCAGCGCCCGGCAGCAGGTAGTCGTCGTCGTCCAGCTGCATCACCCACTCGCCGGTGGAGATCTCGACGGCGCGGTTCATGTTCTCGACCAGCGGCAGCGGCGGCCGGTTCCAGACGTACCGGTGCCCGCCGGGCCAGCCGGTCAGGAGCCGGCGGACGACCGCGCCGCTGGCGTCGGCGTCCGAGCCGTCGGACACGGCGACCTCGACCTGCCGGGCGACCGGCGCGACCGCCCCCACGACCGAGCGGAGCGCCCGCTCCAGCAGCTGGGGACGGTTGCGGGTCGGCATCGTGATCGACAGCACGGGCCCCGGCATCTGCATCCCCCTCGCCTGGCGGCGGTCTTGCGTCGTTGCCCGCACCATCCGTTCACGGCCACCACCAGCAGGAGCGTGCGGTGGGCCGGCGGCGTTACGCCGCGGCCGGTTGCCGCCGGTCCCGGGGCCGGTATGGTTGCTCCATGCCGCCCACCGGTCGTGGCAGGGCCAGCTCGGTGCCGCTCGCCCCGCCATGGGCCCCCGCCGCCCTCGTCACCGCCTTCCTGGCCGGGAGCCTGCTCGCGGCGCTGGTCTGGCACGCCACCCGGCTGGACCCGGTCGACGCCTGGGTGATGCGCTGGCAGGTGCCGGCCTCCGACCGCGCGGGCGGGCTGGCGGCGATCGTCGCGGCCACGGTGACGCCGGCGCTGCTGGCGACCGTGGTGGCCGGCGCCGTCCTCGGCTGGCTGGTCGGGCGGTGGGACCTGGCGGTACTCGCCCTGGCGGCACCGCTCATCACCCTGGCCGCCGAGATCCTGCTCAAACGGCTCGTGCATCGCCAGTGGGAGGGCGGTCCGGCCCTGCTGTTCCCCTCCGGCCATGTCGCGGTGGCGACCGCGATGGCACTGACCGCGGTGCTGGCCGCCCGGGTGACCCCGGCCAGCCCGCGCACCCGGCTGGTGGTCACCTGGCTGGCCGGCGGCTACGTGCTCGCCATCGCCGTGGCCCGCCTGGTCGAGACGGTCCACTCGCTGACCGACCTTCTCGGCGGCGGCGCCACGGGCCTGGTGGTGACCCTGGGCACGGCGCTGGCCGTCACGGCCGGGGACCGTCACCTTCCCCGCCGGGCCGGCTGCGTGGGCCGGCGGCGCTCCAGCTCGATGACCCTGCCGCCGCCGGGGGCCGGCCACAACCGGTCGTAGGCGGCCAGCAGCACCGGCGCCGAGTGCTCCCAGGCGAGCACGCTCCGCACCCGCTCGCGCCCGGCCTGGCCCATCGCGCGGCGGCGGGCCGGGTCGTCCAGCAGCTCGACGATGCCCCGGGCCAGGGCCTGCTCCCGGTTCGGCTCGGCGTAGAGCGCCGCCGGCCCGGCCGAGACCCGGTGCTCGGTGAGGTCGTAGGCGACGATCGGGAGCCCGAAGAACATGTACTCCATGATCTTGTTCATGGTGCTCCGGTCCGACCAGTCGTTCTTCGGGTCGGGGTCGACGCCCAGGTCGGCCGAGGACAGGATGCGGCAGAGCTCGTCGTCGCTCACCCGTCCGGTGAAGGTGCACAGCTCGGCCACCCCCACCTCGCTGGCGTAGGCGCGGATCGCCGGCTGGTGGGGGCCGCCACCCACCAGGACACAGTGGACGTCGTCGCGCCCGAGCTCGTCGCGCACCAGCCGCAGCGCCCGCACCAGGTGGTCGACCCCGTCCTGCTTGCAGATCTCGCCGAGGTAGACGAGCAGGTGGCGCCTGCCCTTGCGCCAGGACGGGTCGGGCGGATGGACGCTGAGGCGCTCCAGGTCGGGGCCGGAGCGGACCACGTACACGTCGGCCGGGGCCTTCCCGCCCCGCTCGACCGCGACCCGCCGGTGGCTCTGGTTGGTGGTGACCACCAGGTCGGCCGCCTGGAAGGTCTTGCGCTCCAGGTAGCGCAGCCCGGCCAGGGCCGGGCCGCCCGAGGTGCCGAACTTGGCCTGGTACATCTCGGGCGAGAGGTCGTGGTGGTCGAACAGGAACCGCTTGCCGAGCCGCTGCCAGAAGCGGGCCAGCGGCCAGTAGGTCTCCGGCGGGTTGCAGACATGGAGCACGTCGAAGCCACGGCCGGCCAGCGCCACCCGGAACGACTTCATGGCCGTCCGCACGAAGCACCAGAGGAACTCGGCCACGAACCCGAGCGGGCCCTTGGCGTCCACCGGCAGCCGGTAGCGGTGGATGTGCACCCCCTCGAGCACCTCGAAGGAGCGGGTGAAGCCCTTGGCCTTGGGGCAGATGACGCTGACCCGGTAGCCGGCTCGGGCCAGGGTGGTGGCCTCCAGCCACACCCGGCGGTCGAAGGGCACGGGCAGGTTCTGGACGACGATCAGGACCCGGCGGGGCCTACCAGCAGATGCCATCGTAGCCGTTCCCGTCGCTGCGCCGGTCGACGATACGGACGAGGTCGACGACCCGCTGCCCAGGCCGCGGGTGCTCGGCGACCGCCCGGAACGCCGGGTCGTGGTTGCCGATCACCAGGGTGCGGGAGCGGTCCAGCACCTCGTCGAGGCTGGACACCATCAGGTCCGAGATGTGGGGGATCTGGTCGAGGATGTAGCTCCTGTTGGCGCCGACCAGCTTGGCCAGGCTGACGTTGGCGTCATAGACGCAGACGTCGTAGCCCTTGCCGATCAACCGCTCCACCACCTCGACCATGGGGCTCTCGCGCAGGTCGTCGGTGCCGGCCTTGAAGGCAAGGCCCAGCACCCCCACCTGGCGGGCGCCGGCCGCGGCGACCAGCTGGAACGCCCGGTCGAGCTGCTGGGCGTTGCTCGGCAGGATGGCGTTGAGCACCGGCAGGTCGAGGTCCAGGGTGCGGCCCTGGTGGCGCAGCGCCCGCACGTCCTTGGGCAGGCAGGAACCGCCGAAGGCGAACCCGGGCCGCAGGTAGACCGGGGACAGGTTGAGCGTGGTGTCGGCGCAGAGGATGTCCATCACGGCATGGCCGTCCAGGCCCTGGGCCTTGGCCAGGCTGCCGATCTCGTTGGCGAAGGTGACCTTGAGGGCGTGCCAGGCGTTGTCGGCGTACTTGGCCATCTCGGCCAGCTCCAGCCCGGTCTGGACCAGTGGCGCCCCCGGCCGTGCCGCCAGCGGGATGACCAGGTCGCGGACGGCCTCGTCGAGGGCGCCGACGACGACCTTGGGCGGCCGGCGGTAGTCGCGGATGGCGCTGCCCTCGCGCAGGAACTCGGGGTACACGGCGACCGGCACCGGCCGGCCGGCGGCGGCCTCGAGGTCGGGCAGGACCACCCGGCGGGTCGTGCCCGGCAGGACCGTGCTGCGGACCACCACCGTGAACGGCGACCGGCGGCGTGCGATGGCCTGGCCGAGGTCGCCGGCCACCCGGCGCAGGTAGGTGAGGTCGAGGCTGCCGTTGCCCCTGCTCGGGGTGCCGACGCACACCAGCGCGAGGTCGGTGGCGGCGACCGCCTCCTCGGCGTCGGTGGTGGCGCGGAGGCGGCCGGCCCGAACGGCCTCGGCGATCAGCTCACCGAGGCCGGCCTCGATCACCGGGGCGCGGCCCCGGTCGAGCAGGTCGGCCTTGACCGGGTTGGTGTCGACGCCGACGACGCTGTGGCCGTCGGCGGCCAGGCAGGCGGCCGACACGGCGCCGACGTAGCCGAGACCGAACACGCTGATCCTCATGCGGTGCCCCCGTGGTCGAGCTGGAGGACGGTGACCAGGGCCTGTCCGCCACCGGCCCGGCCCGCGCCGATCAGGGTGACGGCGGGCACGCGGACCCCGAACCCGGGCGAGTACCAGCCGGCCGGGGGGTCGGTCCGGCCTTCGAGGCGCCGCCAGGCCAGCCCGGCGGGGAGGGTCAGGGTGGCGCACCGGCGGCCGTGGCCGGCCGGCCAGGACAGCACGGCCCGGCTGCCGTCCAGGGTGCAGGCGACCTCGGGCCCGAGGTGGTAGGCCAGGCGACAGTCGTGGGCGCCGGCGGCCTCGACCCGGTCCTCGACGACCAGCCGGCGGGCCCGCCGGTCCAGCCGGAGGCTGCGGTGGTGGACGGCCGGCGGGCGCAGGCGGTGGTACCCGTGGTGGGCGGCTCGCCACTCGGCCACCGGGCCCCCGTCCAGCCCGGCCACGTGCTCCAGCTCCGAGCGCGCCTGGCGGGCCCAGAGGTGGGGGCCGGCCGCCGCGGACTGGTCGGCCCCGCCGATCTCCAGGGTGTTGTGGGCCAGGGTGGAGCGGAAGTACGCCCGCCAGGCCGGCTCGGCGCCGTAGCAGTAGGTGCCGGGGTCGGCGAGCACGTCGACCCCGCCGACGCGGACCTCGACGGCCAGGGCGTCGGCGTGGGCGTGGGCGGCGATCGACAGGTACCCGTGGGGGCCGTGGTCGGCCCGGCACCACAGCTCGTCGGGCCGGCCGTCGAGGTCGCGCAGCAGGGCCATGCCGGCGCCGCCGAACAGCGACGGCCGCCG
>DASZON010000469.1:0-5248 GCA_035550755.1 Actinomycetota bacterium
CCGCGCTCGGTGGCCAGGCAGGGGGCCACGAACTGGCAGCTGCCACAGTGCGGGGCCGGGTTCGGGTACAGCCGCAGCCCGGGGTCGACCATGTCGAGGACCTCGGCGGCCAGCCTGGCCCCCATGGCCGCCAGCTCGGCCGGGTCCCTGAAGATCCGGGTCCGCCGGAACTCCCCGTCGCCCTCGCTGGACAGCTCCGCCGGGTCGGGCGGGCGGGGGCCGCGGCGGCGGGCGTAGGGCAGCGACCGGCCGCCGCCGCTGGGCTCGTGCTGCGGGAGGCCGCGCTGGTGGCGGCGGAGCCGCCGGCGGGAACGGCGCGGCGCCACCCTCGGCGGCTGGTCGGTCCCGTCCGGCGGAGCGGCCGGCCGGAGCAGCTCGTTGTGGACCGTCCCGGCGATCCGCATCCCCGGGTAGAACCGCTCCATCGCCCAGCCGGCGGCCACCAGCGCCTCGTCCAGGAGGAGCTCATCGGCGGTGCCGAAGCGGTCGACGACCCGGTGGGCCACCACCCAGTAGCGGTCGTGCCCGTCGCCGGCCAGCAGGTCGACCCGGCCCTGGTAGCGCATCGGGCGGCCGTCGGCCAGGACCAGCTCCCGGCCCCCGCCCGCCGGGTCGGGGAGGTTCACCTCGAAGGCGCACTCGACCTGGATGGGTGCGAGGTGGTCGACCTCCGGCGCCCACTCGAAGTAGCGCCGCAGCATCGCCTCGAACTGGGCCGCCGGCCCGGCCACGGACCCGGCCGACCGGGCGAACCCCTGGAGGACCAGCGGCAGCACCACCGACCGCTGCCAGTCCCACATCCCCGGGAAGTAGTAGACGGCGAGGGCGTCATGGACGGCCAGGTCCAGGTCGGGGCCGGGAGCCGCCTCGACCGGCTCGAGGTTCTGGCGCTCCCGCGCCCCGAAGTCCCACTGCCGGCGACAGCGCTTGAACGCCGCCCGGTCCGCCGGCGTGAAGCGGTAGGCCATGCCGGACAGCGTAGGTCCGTCCAGCGGCGACCGGAAGGGACGGGGCCGCCCAGATCACCCGCGTGGGGTGATGCAGGCTCACCCCGGTCGAGGCGAGGCTTCCCATCATGCGGGTGGCACCCAGCGGGTGGACGGGAGGTCCAGGTGGAGCACGATGACCGGGCGGCCTTGGCGGCGGAGGCGGTTGTCTACGGATTCCCACTGGTCTTCGACCTGCAGGAGGTCGACCGCTTCACCCGCACCGGCATCGGCGAGGTGCCGGCGACGCCGTTCAACCGCTTCGGCCACGCGTCCACGCTCGCCGGGCCCGAAGCCAGGTTCGTCTCGATCAACAACGACACCGTCTACTCGATCGCCCAGCTGGACCTGAGCGCGGGCCCGGTGCGCCTGGAGGTGCCGGACACCGCAGGCCGCTACTACGTGCTCCAGTTCGTCGACGCATGGACGAACAACTTCGCCTACGTCGGCCACCGGGCGACCGGCACCAGGGCGGGCTCGTTCCTGCTGGCGCCCCCCGGTGACGCCGAGCACGCACCCGACCAGGGGCCCGTGATCCGCTTCCCCACCACGGTCGCGAGCATCGTCGGCCGCTGGGCGGTCGACGGCGAGGACGACCTCCCGGCCGTCCAGGCGCTCCAGGCCGGCCTGACCCTGACCCCGCTGGGCGGCGGGGGCGGCCGCGGCCTCCCCGCGCCGGACCCGTCGGTCCCCGAGGAGCTGCGGTTCTTCGAGCAGCTGCGGGTCTGGATGCGGGCGTTCCCGCCGGCCCTCCGCGATCTCGACCACCAGCGCCGGTTCGGCCCCCTGGGGCTGCTGGAGCCGGCCTCACCCTATGGCGAGCCCGACCCGGGACTGGCGGCCGCACTCCGGGCCGGCCTCGAGCAGGGCCGGGAAGGGCTGGAGCAGGCCCTCACCCACAGTCCGGCCCCCAGGCAGCACGGCTGGAGCCTTAGCTACCACGTCTTCGACTACAACCTCGACTTCTTCGAGACCGGGGCCCTCGACGACCCCGAGTGGAAGACCAAGGCCGAGCCCCGGGACCGGTACCTGCTCCGCGCCGCCGCCGCCCGCGGCGGCCTGTGGGGCAACCACGGCTACGAAGCCGCCTACGCCATGGTCTACGAGGACGCCGACGGCGAGCAGCTCCGCGGCGACCGGCGCTACCGCCTGCGGTTCGACCGCACGCCCCCGGTCGGCGCCTTCTGGTCGGTGACCATGTACGACACCCCCGACTTCTACCTGGTCGCCAACCCGATCGACCGCTACTCGATCGGTGACCGGACCCCGGGCCTGCACACCGCCGAGGACGGCTCCCTGACCATCGTCCTGCAGCACGACGAACCCTCGGACGAGGCCGAGCGGGCGAACTGGCTCCCCACCCCGGCCGGCGACTTCCGTCCCATCCTGCGCATGTACGAGCCGCAACCGCCGCTCTTCGACGGCAGCTACGCGCTTCCGCCGATCACCAGGCGGCCCTGACCAGGTGGGCCCCGACAGCCCCATCGGCCTGGCCGTCCTCTCGGCCGTGATCGCGGCCGTGGCCGCGGCGGTGGCGATCTGGCGGTCCATCCTGGCCGGTCGGCAGGCGAAGGAGGCCAGGAAGTCGCGGGAGCTGAGCGCGGTCGTCTCGCTCTTCAACGCCCACCAGTCCGAGGACTCCAGCCGGATGCGCCGGCTGATCAGGGACGGCACGATCAGCGAGCGGCTCGACGACCCGGAGATCAGGGTGCAGCTCCGCAACTATCTCAACCAGCTCAACTTCGTGGCCACGCTCAGCACCCGGGGTCTGGTCGCCGACGAGCTGCTGAAGGACCTCTTCTACGACCCGGCGAAGGCCTCGTGGGACCAGTGCGCCCAGACATTCATCCGCGAGATCCGGGCGACCCAGAACCCGGAGTTCGCCCATGAGCTGCAGTACTGGATCGGGGAGCCCGAGCCCTGACCCCTGGGCCCCGCCGCCCTCAGCCGAGCAGGGGGTGGCCGAGGAACAGGCCAAGGTCCTCGCGGTAGAGCTCCAGGCCGATCCCGTTGGGGTCGCGGAAGTAGAGGCTGTCGTCCACGCCGCGGTCGGGGCCGAGGTACTCGATGCCGGCCTCGTCGAGGCGGCGCCTGGCGGCGGCGAACTGCTCGGCCGACACCGAGATGGCGATGTGCTGGACCCCGCCGATGGTCTCGGTGAAGGGCGGGTGATCGTGGCCCGGGAAGTCGAAGAAGCCGAGCAGATTGCGGTTGCCGAGTCGAAGAAGAAGTGGCTGGAGCCGGGATAGTCGCGGTTCTCGACCAGCTCGACCAGCGGGAATCCCAGGAACTCCTGGTAGAAGCGGATTGTCTCCTCGACGTCGCGGCAGATCAGGGCCACGTGGTGGACCCCGGCGGCAGTGGTCGCCGCCCGGTCGGCGACCGGCCGGAGGTAGCGCTCCCGCAGCCGCTCCCGCCGGGCCCGGATCTCCTCCAGCGCTGCTCCCTGTGGTTGCGCCATGGTCATTCCCTTCTGGTCAGGGCGTACAGCACGGGCAGGAGCCGGCCCTGCACGATCTGCAGCCGCCAGGTGGCGAAGGCCAGCGCGCGCCGGTACCAGACCGGCCCAAGGACGGCTTCGGCCTCCTCGCGGTTGCGGGTCAGGCGGGCGATCTCCAGCAGGTCGTCGGTGAGGTAGCCGGGATCCCGCTCCAGCTGGTGCTCGGACCACTCGCTGGCGACCCGCTCCCGCCGCACGACCCCGAACCCGGCCGCGCCGATCGCCGCCTCCACGGTCGGCCGGTGCATGCTCGCCGGCGAGTTCCCGAGCCCCTCGACCACCAGCGCCCGGTCACCGGGGGCCAGCTGATCGGTGGCGAACACCGCGTACAGCACCATCCCCCCGCCGGGCCGCAGCACCCGGGCGCACTCACCGAGCACCCGCCCCACGTCCTCGACACAGGAGAGGACGTCGCGGCACCACACCAGGTCACAGACGCCGTCGGCCACCGGCAGGGCCTCCAGGTCCCCCTGGACCAGGGTCACCTCGGCGGCGAGGCCGGCCTCGGCCAGCTCGGCCCGCCCCTTCGGCAGCCACGCCCCCACCAGGTCGACCCCGAGTACCCGGCACCGGTACCGTCCCGCCAGCGCGATCGCATGGGTGGCGTCCCGGCACCCGGCCTCCAGCACCAGCTGCCCCGCCTCCAGCCCCAGCCAGCCAGGTGCCTCCAGCAGCAGCTCCGGCCCCCTGGGCCCGAGGCTGCGGTGCAGCAGCTCCTCACCCTGGGCCGTCCACCCCTCCCCGGCGAACACCTCGGTGAGGACCCGCCGGCCGTCGGCACTGGTCATCCCCAGACCCTCGCAGAGCCGGCGACCTGGGTCGAGAGAGTTTCCGCGCTCACGCGGGTCCAGCACATCTGCGGGGGACGGCCCTACTGCCGCGGCGGGGCACCCGAGCGCCGGAAGTACCGCGGCTGCGGCATGGCGGCGGCCGGGCCGGCCCCTAGGGTGGTGACGGAACAGCACCGGTCCAGGGGGGCGAGTCGTTGGTTCGTCGTCGCATGCTGGCTGCCGGCCTGGCGATCGCCTGGCTGGCCGTGGTCGTCCCAGCCGCCCAGGCGTCGGTGGCCAACCGGCCGCTGGCCAGCGTGACCTTCGACGGCCACGTCCAGGTCACGGCGAGCAGCGGCACCACCGTCTTCGTCGGCGGCGAGTTCACCCACGCCACCGACGTCGGCGGCCACGTGGTCGCCCGCGGCCGGCTGGCCGCCCTGAACGCCCGCACCGGTGCCCTGCTCCCCTGGAACCCGGGGGCCAACAAGGCCGTGTACGCCATCGCCGTGGACGCGGCCCGCGGCACGGTCTATGTCGGTGGTGACTTCTCGACCGTCGGCGGCTCGACCCGCCACCGGCTGGCCGCCGTGGACGCCGCCAGCGGTGCCGTGTCCGGCTGGAACCACCAGGCCGACGGCCGGGTCCGGGCCCTGGAGGTGTCGGCCAGCCGCCTGTACGCCGGGGGCCAGTTCACCGCCGTCGACGGGGCGTCGAGGAACCGGCTGGCCGGGTTCACCCTGGCCGACGGCCGGCTGGACCAGACGTGGACGCCGGACGCCTCCGACAGCGTCTACACGGTCAAGGTGTCGCCCTCCGGCGACCGGGTCTATGTGGGCGGCCGCTTCGAAACCCTGAACGGGGCCGCCCAGCACGGCTTCGCCGGCGCGCTCGACCCGGTCGGCGGCGCGATCGTCAACGGCTTCGCCGGCCGGGTCCGCTACCAGGTCACCGCGCTGGCGGTCACCGGCGACGCGGTCTACGCGGCCGGG
>DASZON010000470.1:0-4314 GCA_035550755.1 Actinomycetota bacterium
AAGTGGCGCCAAGTGGAGGGCACGGGGGAGGGGAGCGGCGCTGTTCATCGGCACCTACGACCACTCCCTGGATCCAAAGGGCCGGGTGATCCTCCCGCGCAAATTCCGGGACGAGCTGGGGCAGGACATGGTGATCACCAAGGGCGTCGGCAAGGAGCGGTGCCTCTACGTGTTCCCCCAGGCCGAGTTCGAGGCCTTCGCGGCCAAGCTCAACAGCCAGCCCCTGACCGCCCGCCCGACCCGGGACTTCCAGCGCATGTTCATCGCCGGGGCCAGCTCCGAGACCGCCGACTCCCAGGGCCGGGTGGTGATCCCCCAGGCCCTGCGCGAGTACGCCGGCCTGACCAGGGACGTGGTCCTGCTCGGCCAGATCCGCCGGGTCGAGATCTGGGACAAGGCCGAGTGGGAGCGCTACCGGACGGTCGCCGAGGCCGCCTACGCCGACGAGACCAACGCCGCCCACCTCGCCGACCTGGGGATCTGATGGTGTTGACCGCCGCCCGCCACGATCCGGTCATGGTCGACCGGGTCGCCGACCTGCTCCGGCCCCGGCCCGGCGGGACCTATCTGGACGCCACCCTGGGCCTCGGCGGCCACGCCGAACGGCTGCTGCAGGCCAGCGCCCCCGACGGCCGGGTCGTCGGACTGGACCGCGACCCGGCCGCGCTGGCCCTGGCCCGCCAGCGCCTCGCCTGGGCCGGGGACCGCCTCCAGGCGGTCAACGCCTCCTTCGCCGACCTTGGCGAGGTGGCCGACCGTCTCGGCCTCGACGCCGTGGACGGGGTCCTCTACGACCTCGGGGTCTCCTCCCTCCAGCTGGACGAGGGGGAGCGGGGCTTCAGCTACCGGGCCGACGCCCCCCTCGACATGCGGATGGACCCGACCGCCGGGATCACCGCCGCCGACGTCCTGGCCACCTACCCCCGGGCCGAGCTGGCCCGCATCCTGCGCGAGTACGGCGAGGAGCGGTTTGCCGGGCGCATCGCCCGGGTGCTGGACGAGGCCCGCCGCCGTGCCCCCGTCACCACCACCGGCCAGCTCGCCGAGCTGGTCAGGGCGGCGGTGCCCGCAGCCGCCCGGCGGACCGGTCCCCACCCGGCCCGCCGGGCCTTCCAGGCCCTGCGCATCGAGGTCAACCGGGAGCTGGACGCGCTCCGGGCCTCGCTGCCGCAGGCGCTCGACCTGCTCGCCCCCGGCGGGCGGCTGGTCGTGCTGGCCTACCACTCCCTCGAGGACCGGATCGTCAAGCAGACCCTGGCCGGGGCCGCCGGCCGTCCGGCCGAGACACCCCACCGCCTCCCGGTCGACCCGCCGGTGACCAAGGCCCCGACCGTGGCCGTCCTGACCCGCCGGCCCGAACGGCCGTCGGCCGACGAGGTGGCGGCCAACCCACGGGCCGAGAGCGCCAAGCTGCGGGCGGCCGAGAAGCTCCAGACCGAGGCCCGAGGGGGGCAGCCAGCATGAGTGCAGCATCCGGTCAGGCACGGGCCCCGCGGCAGGCGTCCCGCCCGCAGCTCCAACTTCCCCGGCTGCGGGCGGTGGCGCCGATCAGCCGGGTCCCGCGGCTGCCGTTCCTGCTCCTCACCATCGCCGCGATCGTGGCCGGGGTCTTCGGCCTGGTCGCGCTCAACGTCAGCGTCAACCAGCAGTCGTTCCGGATCAGCGAGCTCCAGCGCCAGAACCGCCTGGCCGAGGCCCGCTGGACGGCCCTGCAGGCCGACGTCGACCGGCTCAAGGCGCCCGCGCGCATCGCCAAGGCGGCCAGGAACGCCAAGCTGGCCCCTGCCGGACGGCCCCGGGTGGTCGCCTGGCCCGGCTCGCGCGGCCGAGATGTGGCCACCCCGGGGGCGGCGACTTCCCCCGCCGCCCCCGGGGCCGGCCTCGCCCGAGGTGACGACCAGTCCGGCTGGACGGCCGGCGACCCGTTCCCGCTCAAGCGCTACCTGGCCGAACCCTAAGCCGGTCCACGGAGGGGTCTGGGGAACCCCGTAGGGGTGCCCCAGGAACAAGATCAGGGGGGAAGCGAATGCCGCAGGCACGCGGCAGGAAGAGGCCGCCGCCCCGGCGCCGGCCGCCGCTCCGGCGGCGCCGGCGCCGGGTGAACGGCCGCCGGCGGCTGCTCGCCCTGCTGATCCTGAGCCTCCTGGCCTTCATGGCCATCTCCGGGCGACTGGTCGTGCTCCAGGTGTTCGACGCCGGCTCCCTCGACCAGGCCGCCGCCCGCCAGCGCCTCACCGTCATCGACCTGCCGGCCACCCGCGGCCGCATCTTCGACCGCAACCTGGGCGACCTCGCCCTGTCGGTCCCGGCCCGGGCCATCTGGGCCGACCCCCGCCTGGTCAAGGACAAGCAGGCCAGCGCCGCCCGGCTGTCCAGGATCCTCGGCATCCCCAGAGCCAAGCTGGCCGACCGCCTGGCCCTCAAGAGCCATTTCGTCTACCTGGCCCGCCGCATCCCCAAGCTGACCGGCGACCGCATCCAGCGCCTGCGCCTGCCCGGGGTGTTCGTCGAGGTCGACGTGGCCCGACGCTACCCCTCGGGCAGCGTCGCCGCCCAGGTCCTCGGCTTCGTCGACGCCGAGGGCCACGGCGTCGCCGGCATCGAGCAGCAGTACGACGGCCTGCTGCGCGGCCACGAGGGCAAGATCCAGCTCGAGCGGGACCCGCAGGGCCGGGCCATCCCCCAGGGCCGCCGCTCCCTGGAGCCGGCCGTGCCCGGCACCGACCTGGTCCTCACCATCGACCAGCAGCTCCAGTACGTGACCGAGCAGGCCCTGGCCAAGGCCGTCCACGACCACAAGGCCAAGGCCGGCTCGGTGGTGGTCATGAGCCCCCGCACCGGCGAGATCCTGACCATGGCCAACGTCCCCGACTTCGACCCCAACCGGATCGCCGGGAGCAAGCCGGAGGCCCGCAAGAACCGGGCCATCGCCGACGTGTTCGAGCCCGGGTCGACCAACAAGACGATCACCGCCGCCGCCGCCCTCCAGCACGGCGTGGTCACGCCCAAGACCGAGACGATCGTCCCCGACAACCTCCCCCTGTGCCCGGAGAAGACCTTCCACGACTCCCACAGCCACGCCCCGGAGCTGATGACCTTCGCCGACATCGTGGCCAAGTCCTCCAACGTCGGCACCATCATGACCGCCAGGAACCTCGGCAAGGACCGGCTCTACCAGGCCGAGCTGGACTTCGGGTACGGGCGCCGCAGCGGCGTCGACCTGCCCGGCGAGTCGCCAGGGATCGTGCGGGCGGCCAAGGACTGGTACTGCACCGACCTCGGCACCAACGCCATCGGCCAGGGCGTCGCCGTGACCGTCCTCCAGATGGCCAGCGTGTACGCCACCGTGGCCAACAACGGCGTGTTGCGGGCCCCGACCCTGCTGCGGGGCACCGTCGACGCCCGCGGCCGGGTCGCCAAGGCCGAGCGCCGGCCGGGCCGCCGGGTGCTCTCGACCAAGACGGCCAGGAGCCTGTCGCGGATCCTGGAGGGCGTGGTCAAGGAGGGCGGCACCGGCACCCTGGCCGCCATGGAGGAGTGGCGGGTGGCCGGCAAGACGGGGACCGCCCGCAAGCCCGACAACGTCCGCGGCGGCTACCGGCCGGGCGCCTACGTCGGCAGCTTCATCGGCTTCGCCCCGGCCGAGAAGCCGGCCGTGGTGGTGGCCGTGGTGATCGACGAGCCGACCCGCGGCTACTACGGCGGGTCGGTTGCGGCGCCGGTGTTCCGGGAGGTGACCGGCACCGCGCTGCGGCGCCTCGGGGTGGTCCCGACCTTACCGGCCAAGGCGGTGCGCTGATGCTAGGCTTTCGCGGGCTGCCAACCGTGCCAGGGAATGGCGGTCGCTAGCGGGCGCCGGCGTACCCGCCGCCGGCGGTCCGAGCCGACGACGCGGGCCTCGAAGGTCATGACCTTGACGTCCCGGCGCGTCCCGCTCGCCCGCCTCGCCCCGGCCGTCCAGGGCGAAGTCCGCGGCGACGCGCAGACCCAGGTCACCGACGTCGTCCTCGACACCCGCAAGGTGGTGCCCGGCGCGCTGTTCTGCTGCGTGCCCGGGGCCAGGGTCGACGGCCACGACCTGGCCGGCAAGGCCCTGGACGCCGGCGCGGCCGCCCTGTGCGTGCAGCGGCCCCTCGACACCGAAGCCCCCCAGCTGCTGGTCGGCGGGGTCCGGGAGGCGCTGGCGCCGCTGGCGGCGGCGTTCTTCGACCATCCCTCGCTCCGCTTCGACCTGGTCGGGGTGACCGGCACCAACGGCAAGACGACCACGACGTTCATGCTGGAGGCCATCTTCCGGGCCGCCGGCCGGGTCCC
>DASZON010000471.1:0-6923 GCA_035550755.1 Actinomycetota bacterium
CTGGCCTCCTGGACCGGCATCCCGGTGTTCAAGCTGACCGAGGAGGAGACGGCCAAGCTCCTGCGCATGGAGGACGAGCTGCACAAGCGGATCGTCGGCCAGGACAACGCCATCCACAGCGTCTCCCAGGCCATCCGCCGCACCAGGGCCGGCCTCAAGGACCCCAAGCGGCCCTCGGGCTCGTTCATCTTCCTCGGCCCCTCGGGCGTCGGGAAGACCGAGCTGTCGCGGACCCTGGCCGAGTTCCTGTTCGGGGACGAGGACGCGCTGATCGCCCTCGACATGTCGGAGTACATGGAGAAGCACACGGTCTCGCGGCTGATCGGCTCCCCGCCGGGCTACATCGGCTACGAGGAGGGCGGCCAGCTCACCGAGGCCGTGCGGCGCAAGCCGTTCAGCGTGGTGCTGTTCGACGAGATCGAGAAGGCCCACCCGGACGTGTTCAACACCCTGCTCCAGATCCTGGAGGACGGGCGGCTGACCGACGCCCAGGGCCGCACGGTCGACTTCAAGAACACCGTGCTGATCATGACCTCCAACCTGGGCACCCGCGACATCGCCAAGGGCGCCACCCTGGGCTTCACCGCCCGGCCGGACGCCAAGGTCGACTACGAGCGGATGCAGAGCAAGGTCATGGACGAGCTCAAGCGCCACTTCCGGCCCGAGTTCCTGAACCGGATCGACGAGGTGATCGTCTTCCACCAGCTCTCGCGCGAGCAGGTGAAGAGCATCGTCGACCTGATGATGCGGCGGGTCGTGGAGCAGCTGAAGTCCAAGGACATCGCCATGGAGCTGACCGAGGCGGCCAAGGACCTGCTGGCCGAGAAGGGCTACGACCCCGCCCTGGGCGCCCGGCCGCTGCGCCGGACCATCCAGCGGATGGTCGAGGACCCGCTGTCCGAGAAGCTCCTGTGGAAGGAGTTCACCGCCGGCCAGATGGTGGTGGTCGACGCCGAGAACGGCGAGATCGCCTTCCGCTCGCTGGACCAGCCCACCGACATCGACGTCCCCCCGGCCGAGCTGGCCGGCAAGGAGTAGGCGTCCCAGCTGTCCCACCCCAGGGATAGGCGAAGCCCCCGGGTCACCCGGGGGCTTCGCCGTTAGCATGCGGACCATGGACGGAGTGGTCCGCGGGAGATCGCTGGGCGCCCGGTCGCGGGCGCTCCGGTCCGGCCGCCCGCTGGACCGGCTGGCCTGGGTCCACGCGGTCAGCGCCCTTGGCGACGCCCTGGTCGCGGTCGCTCTGGCCGGCACCCTGTTCTTCGCCGTGCCGGTGGCCGCGGCCCGCCCCCGGGTCGCGCTCTACCTGCTGTTGACGGTCGCCCCGTTCGCGGTGGTGGCCCCGCTGCTGGGCCGCCTCCTGGACGGCCGCCGGGGTGCCGGCCGCCTGGCCCTGGCCGCGGCCATGGCCCTGCGCGCGGCCCTGGCCGCCCTGGCCGTCTCCCGCACCGAGTCGCTGCTGCTCTATCCCCTGGCCTTCGGCCTGCTCGTCTGCTCCCGGGCCCACGGCATCAGCCGCAGCGCCATGGTCCCCGAGCTGCTGGACCCCAAAGGCAACCGCGACCAGCGCGACCTGGTCGCCGTCAACGGCCGCATGGCCCGGGTCGCCGCCCTCGGCGGCACCGCCGGCGCCCTCATCGGGGTCGGCCTCGACCGCCTGGTGGGCAGCGGGGTGCTCTGGGCCGCCGCGCTCACCTTCACCGCCGGCACCGCCCTCGTCCTCACCCTTCCCCGCCACCAGGCGGCCTCCAGGCCGGCGGCCCCCGCCCACCCCGACCCGATGGCGCGGCGGGCGGCCCGGCTGGCGCGGCCGCCGGGGCGGGTGCGGTTGGCGCGGTCGGCGAACACCAGTGTCCGGGCGGTCGGGGGGTTCACCCTGTTCCTGCTGGCCTTCGAGCTGCGGCGCCAGGGGGTCGGGACCGCCGGGCTCGGGCTGCTGCTGGCCGGGGTCGGGGTCGGCGGGGTCGTGGGGGCGTTCGTGCTGCCCCGGGCGGCCAAGCTGGTCCGGGAGGACGGGCTGCTGGCCGGCGGCCTGCTGCTGTGCGGCACCACCGCCTGGCTGCTGGCGGGGCGGGTCGGGACCGTGGCCGCCGCCGTCGGGGGCCTGGCCATGGGCGCCGGCATCGCCGCCGCCCGCCTCGGGTTCGAGAGCCTGGTCCAGCGCGACGTCCCCCCGGCCGCCCGCGGCACCGCCATCACCCGGGCCGAGACCACCTTCCAGCTCGCCTGGGTCGCCGGCGCCGTCATCCCCGTCGCCTTCCCCCTGCCCACCACCCCGTCCCTGCTCGTCGCCGCCCTCGCCTGCCTGGTCGCGGCCACCACCTACACCGTCGGCCTGCTCCGCCTGAGCCGCCGCGGGGCGGCGCGGCCGGCCAACCCGGACTAGACGTCGCGGGCGGTGGCCACGCCGCCGACCCGACCCGCCGCCGACCTGATCCAGTGGCGGGCCAGCCGGCCCAGGGCGAGGGTGGCGAGGCCGGTGGCGAGGGCGGCGCCGAGCCAGCCGATGCCGGCCTCGGCGATGACCCGGGGGACGAGGGCGACGGCGGCGGCGCTCCCGAAGGCGCGGAGGGCGGCGGCGGTGGCCAGGTTGGCGGTGACGCCGCGGGGGCCGGCGGTGCTGGCGGCGATGCGGGCGTCCATGTCGCCTTCGAGGGCGCTCATGGACATGCCGGAGAGCACCTGGGCGGCCAGGAGCGCGAGCGGGTGCCAGGCGGCGAAGCTCCAGCCGGCGGCCATCCCGACCCCGAGGGCCGGCCAGGCGATCGCCGGGGGGACGGCGTGACGCTCCAGGCCGGCCACCGCCAAGGGAGCGAGCAGGCTGCCCGCGGCGAAGGCCAGCGCCGACCCGGCCACCCAGCGGGTCCCGTGGAGCTCGGCGGCCAGCCCGACGGCCAGCAGGGTCGGCCCCGACCCGAGCAGCATGACCAGCCCCCCGGAGGCCAGCAGCTTGGTCAGCGGACGGGAACGGCGGGGGCCTGTGGACAACCTCCGGCGCCCCCCGCTGCGGTGGGCCACGTTCCACGGGGCCCGCGGGACCTGGGCGGTGGCGGCGATCAGCCACGTCGGCGCCAGCACGCCGCCGTAGCAGGCGATCACGGCGGCCAGCAGCCCGCCGGAGACCAGGCCGCCGGAGCCGGTTGGGAGGAGGGCGGCGGTGGCGGTGCCGGCGGCTTCGATGGCCGCGACGGCGACCATGTACCAGGTCATGGCGGCGCCGCGGGGGTCGGCGGCGGCGACCTCGGCGCGCATGCCGGCGTATCCGGTCCAGGCGACCACGTTGCTGGCCGCGACCGCCACGGCCACCACCCCCAACGGCGCCCCGGCGAGCAGGAGGGCGAAGGTGCCGACCCGCAGGGCGGACTCGGTGACGGCGGTGGACCGCAGCAGGGCCCGGCCGTCCAGGCGGGCCGACAGCCGGGCCGCCACCGGGGCCGACAGGGCCACCCCGATCAGCATGGCCGCGTTGCAGAGCCCCAGCCCGGCCAGGCCGTGGCCCCGGACGACGTGCAGGCTGAACACCGTCCAGCCCAGCGACAGCCCGAACGAGTCGACCAGCGCCGTCGCGATCAGCCGGCGCAGCCGGGTCACGACCGACCGATGAACACCGGGGTGGGCGGCGGGAAGCCGTTGAAGTGGGAGGCGTAGCTGAGGGTGTAGGCCCCGGCCGAGCCGACGTACAGCTGGTCCCCGGCGTCCAGGGTTGCCGGCAGGTAGACCCCGAAGAAGGTGGTGTCGGAGCTGTCGCAGCTCGGCCCGGTCACCGTGAACGGCACCTGGTCGGCCACGGTGTGGTCGGGCCGCGAGCTCCACAGCGGGTAGCGCCACTGGTTGACCGTCTGCTGGGTCTCCATCAGCCCGTTGTAGGCGCCGACGTCCAGGTAGGCCCAGTTCTCACCGGCCCGGACCTCGCGGCCCAGGACCCCGCCGACCAGCACCGCGCTCTCGGCCACCAGGTAGCGCCCCGGCTCCACGGCCAGCAGCTGGGGGCGGTAGGGGAGCAGCTCGTGCAGGGCCGACTCGATGGTGTTGGCGATCTGGTCGATCGAGGGCACGCTCTCGACGTAGCGAGCCGGGAACCCGCCCCCCAGGTTCAGCATCTCCAGGGTGATGCCGTCGCTGGACAGCCGGCTGAGCAGCCGCCCGACGGCCGCGATGGCCTGGCGCCAGGCGGTGGTGGTCGTGCACTGCGACCCGACGTGGAAGGTCACCCCGTAGGGCCGCAGCCCCAGGCTGCGGGCCAGCAGCAGCAGGGCCCTGGCCTCCTGGGCCTCGGCCCCGAACTTGCGCGACAGCGGGAACAGGCTGGTCGAGTCGTCGACCCGCAGCCGCACGTACACGGCCGCCCCCGGGGCGTGCTGGGCCAGCTTGTAGAGCTCGCCCTCGGAGTCGAAGGCGTACCGCCACAGCCCGGCCGCGAACGACTCGGCGATGTGGGCCGCCGGCTTGACGGTGTTGCTGTACAGCAGCCGCTCGGGGTCGACCCCGAGCTTCTGGAGCATTTGCAGCTCGGCGCAGGAGGCGATCTCGAAGCTGGAGCCGAGCTCGTCGAACGCCGACAGCAGCTCGGGCTCGGAGTTGCACTTGACCGCGTAGAAGCAGCTGACCCCGGGCAGGGCCGCGGTCAGGTGGGCGTAGCGCTCGCGGACCGTCTCGAGGTCGCAGACCAGGAACGGCGTCTGGTGGTCCATGCGGTTGAGCGCTTCCGGGCGGAGGCTGCGCGGCCAGTAGGCCGGCAGCTGGAGCCGGATCTGATGATCGATCAGTTGCATCTCGTCCCGCGCTTCCGTGAGGGAGGCCATCGACTCCCTCTAGATCGACCGGGAACTGCGCGACCTGAGTTCGCTCAAGCAGGGAGCACTTCGACCGATCAGGCACCTGAGATGACCGAGCGATCGCAGGCACAGCGTCGCTTCCTGGCCGAATGCGCGGCCATGGCGTTGGTCGCCCTGGTCTGGCTGGGCGCCCTGGTCTTCGGCCTGGGCGGCGCCCGGGCCAGCCAGGCGATCTCCAACTTCGGGCTGATCGTCGCCGCCGGAGCGGCCGGGATCACCTGCATCCGCACGGCCCGCTTCTCCAGCTCCCGGCAGTCGCGGATGTGGAAGCTGATGGGCGCCTCGGCCCTGTCCTGGGCCTGTGGCCAGGCCGCCTGGACCTGGTACGAGACGGTGCTGGGCCGCGAGGTCCCGTTCCCGTCCCTGGCCGACGTCGGCTACCTGGCCGCGCCCCCGCTGGCCGCGGCCGCCCTGATCACCCTCCCCTTCGCCGCCCGGAGCCTGGCCGGCCGGGTCCGCCAGGTCCTGGACGGGCTGATGATCGCCGCCTCGCTGCTGCTGGCCAGCTGGGTCCTGGTGCTGCGGCCGCTGTTCCGCAGCGGCGGCGACGACCTGCTCGGCCAGGTCATCAGCCTCGCCTACCCCATCGGGGACGTGGTCGTCGGCACCATCGTGCTGTTCGTCCTGGCCAGGGCGCGGATGGGCCAGGGCACCCGGGGGACGCCCCTGCCCCTGCTCGGCGGCGGGCTGGTGGCCATCGCCGTGGCCGACAGCGGGTTCGTCTACCTGACCGCCGTCGGGTCCTACTCGTCGGGGGCGCTGATCGACGCTGGCTGGTTCGTCGGCTACCTGCTGGTCCTGCTGGCCGCCCGCAAGCCCGAGGCCGATCCGGTCAAGGAGGAAGAGGAGGAATCGGCCAGCGTCGACCGGATGGGCATGTACCTGCCCTACATCGCCGTCCTGGGGTCGCTGGCCGTGTCCACCGCGGCCCAGGTCCAGCAGGGCATCCTCGACTACTTCGCCTCCTGGACCCGCTCGTTCATCATCGTCGCCCTGGTCGGGCGCCAGGTCCTGAGCCTGCTGGAGAACTCGTCGCTGGCCCGGCACCTGGAGGCCCGGGTGGTCGAGCGCACCGCCGAGCTGCGCGCCTCCGAGCAACGCTTCCAGGCCCTGGTCCAGCACTCCAGCGAGGTCGTCATCCTGGTCGACGCCGACGCCCGCGTCGAGTACGTCAGCGAGTCCATGACCCGGGTGTTCGGGTACTCCGAGGCCCACCTGCTCGGCCGGCGGCTCACCCAGCTGATGGACGACGAGGCCGCGATCCGCCTGCGCGAGGGGCTGGCCGAGGTCGCCGAGCGGCCCTACGGGGTGCTGGAGCTGGAGCTGCCCCTGCGCCACCGCGACCGCCACCGGTGCACGGCCCAGATCACCATCACCAACCTGCTCGACAACCCCAGCGTCGGCGGCCTGGTGCTCAACACCCGGGACATCTCCGAGCGCCGCCAGCTCGAGGACCAGCTGGTCCACCAGGCCTTCCACG
Source organism: Actinomycetota bacterium (assembly GCA_035550755.1). Classification (GTDB taxonomy): domain Bacteria; phylum Actinomycetota; class CALGFH01; order CALGFH01; family CALGFH01; genus CALGFH01. The sequence continues at coordinate 6,316 of DASZON010000471.1, forward strand.
ACTCGCTGACCTCGCTGGCCAACCGGGCCCTGTTCAAGGACCGGGTCGACCACGCCCTCCAGCGCACCAAGCGCCAGACCCCGTCGGTGGCCGTCCTCTTCCTCGACCTTGACGGGTTCAAGGAGGTCAACGACAGCCTCGGGCACGCCGCCGGGGACCGGCTGCTGATCCAGATGGCCGAGCGGCTGCGGTCCTGTGTGCGGCCCAGCGACACCGTGGCCCGCTTCGGCGGCGACGAGTTCGCCGTCCTCATCGAGGACGCCAGCGACGACCTCGACGTCATCCAGGTGGCCGACCGGGTGCTCGACGGCCTGCGCCAGCCGTTCGTGGTCAGCGGCCGCGAGCTCCACGTCCGCGGCAGCATGGGCATCGCCCGCATGGAGAGCGACGTCGACGGCGCCGACCACCTCCTGCGCAACGCCGACCTGGCCATGTACCGGGCCAAGGCCGCCGGCCAGGGCGGCTATGAGCGCTACGACCCCGAGATGCACACCGAGCTCGTCCAGCGGGTCCAGCTCGAGGCGGATCTCAGAAGGGCGCTGGAGGCGGGGGAGCTGTTCCTCGTCTACCAGCCGACCTTCGACCTGGCGTCGGGCCAGATCGTGGGG
>DASZON010000472.1:0-4109 GCA_035550755.1 Actinomycetota bacterium
GGAAGAAGTCGTAGCCGAAGCGCTGGCCGGTGGTGGCCTCGCGGTGGCGGAAGCGCCGCCCCAGGAACCAGCCGCAGCCGGCCAGCACCAGCACGGCGGCGATGTCCAGGCCGTGGAACACCACCCAGCCAGCGAACGACAGGGCGTCGAAGCTGAGGGTCCGGAACCCGAGCACGTAGATGGTGTAGGCGGGGCCGGTGGCGGTGTCGGAGAAGAAGGCCAGCCAGCCGAAGGTCAGGGGGAAGGTGATCAGGGTGGCCAGCACCACCCCCCAGAACACCAGCTGGTGGGCCAGCCAACGGCCGTGGCCGCGGGCCCGCAGGAAGGTCTGGAAGCCCAGATAGCCCAGGACCGACCGGGGCACGGCGGTGGGCAGGCGGCGGAAGTTCTCGAACGAGAAGAACGCCTGCCAGCCGCGGCGCAGGTAGCGGCGGGCCGGGGGGCTGGAGACCCAGACGGCGTAACGGTAGACGACCCCGAAGGCCAGGAACACCGTGGCGGTGGCGTAGCCGACCAGCGCCGCGTCGAAGTACCGCAGCCCCCAGCTGCCCAGGTAGATGGCCACGGCCACCAGGGCGGCGGCGACCCCACCGGCCAGAGTCGGCATCCAGCTACGACGAGTCGGGCGATCCACGTGGAGTAGCTAACCACACGTTAGGCCGGAGGCAACCCCTGTCCAAGGATTCCTGCGTCCGCCACCAGCTTGGCGTCGGCCGCCACCAGGTCGGCCAGGGTGGTCGTGGCCAGCGAGTCGCGGGTGGCCTCGATGGCCGCCGACCAGGCGGCGTGGACGGCACAGGCCTGCTCCCATTGACAGGGTCCGCCGCGCAGGATGCAGCGCTCCAGCCCGAAGGCGCCCTCGGCAGCCTCCACCACCTCGAGCAGGGCGATCTCGTCGGCGGGGCGGGTCAGCCGGTAGCCGCCGTCGCGGCCCGCCCTCGCCTCGGCCAGCCCGGCCTCGGCCAGCAGCCGCAGCACCTGAGGGGTGTAGCTGGCGGGCAGCGCCATGGCGGCGGCGATCTCGCGGATCTTGACGTAGCCGCCCTCGCCGCCGGCCCGCCTGGCCAGGCAGAGGGCGGCCCGGACGGCGTAGTCGCCACGGCGCGTCAGGGCAAGGTCCACCCTGTGAGGGTAGCGTGCGGCCCGCCTGGTCAGTGGGGGATGGTGACCTGGATGCGGGTGCCTTGGCCGGGGGTGGTGTCGATCTTGGCCTGGCCGCCGAGGCCGTTGGCCCGCTGGCGGAGGTTGCGGAGGCCCTGGCCGGTGGGGGGGGTCGGGTCGAAGCCGCAGCTCGGCGGCCAGGATCAGCCCACTCTCCAGCAGACGCTCGTACCGATCCCCGATGCCCACCATCGCCGCAGCCTACCTGCGAACGGGCCCCGGTGGTCCCGGGGCCCGTCGGCCGGAGCCACGGTCGGCTAGCTGATCTGGGGCTCGCGTCCCCGCTGGCGGTCGAACAGCTCGCCCCGGTACCAGGGGGTGCCCAGCTTGGGGAGGACGAACCGGTCCAGCCCGATCCAGCCGGCGTTGCGCCAGGCCAGGACCAGCAGCAGCCCGAGGATGATGAACAGCGGGTTGACCCCGGCCGACCCCGAGAAGACGAAGCTGAAGTTCAGCACCACCCCGAGGAAGGCGAAGATCCCGGTGAACAGCCCCAGGATCAGGGCGACCCCGATGACCACCTCGCCGACCGCGACCAGCTTGGCCATCCACACCGCGTTGTCGGAGACCCAGTGCAGGAAGCTGACCCACCAGCCGTAGGCCACCTGCGGGTGCTCCGGGTCCTTGGAGGACGCGATCGCGCCGGCAGCGAACCCCTTGAGAGCCTTCCCGTTCTCCATCCAGGCCGGCGACTGCACCTTCTCCCAGCCGGCGTGGAGCCACTCGTAGCCGAGCCACAACCGGACCACCAGCCAGATCCAGGCGGCCTTGCTGGACCCGAACAGCCACTTCGAGAAGGGAGGCTCCTCGATGTACACCGGTGCGTTCGCCGCCCGCCCTTCGGCCTTGCTCGCCATGGCGCGACGCGCCTCCTTTCCTTCACCGACGGCACCCTGCCATCCGCCAGCTCGAGCTTGCCGGGACCGGGCACCGCGGTCCTGGGCCGATCGACCGGGATCGGGCGGGACCTCTGCCCCTATGTCGGGAGGACCGGGCCGGGCAGGCTGGCCGGAAGAGCCCGACCGTCCGAGGAGAAGCACCATGGCCGACCTGCGCACCACCTATCTGGGAATGGAGCTGCGAAGCCCGCTGGTCGCCTCGGCCTCGCCGCTCACCGGCAGCCTGGACGGGCTGCGCCGGCTGGAGGCGGCCGGGGCCGGGGCGGTGGTGCTGCCGTCGCTGTTCGAGGAGGAGCTGGACGGGCCCAGGCCCGACGCCTACCTGGCGCTGGTCTCCGAGGCCCGCAGGACCCTCGGGATCCCGGTGGTGGCGAGCCTCAATGGCGTCTCCCGGGGCGGCTGGTCCAGCCACGCCACCAGGCTGGAGGAGGCCGGGGCGAGCGCGCTCGAGCTCAACGTCTACTACGTGTCGTCGCGGCCCGGGCTGTCGAGCAGCGACGTGGAGTGGCACTACCTGGACGTGGTCCGGGCGGTGCGCCGGGCGACCCGGCTGCCGTTGGCCGTCAAGCTCAGCCCCTACTTCAGCGCCATGGCCAACATGGCCGGGCAGCTGGTCGAGGCCGGGGCCAACGGCCTGGTCCTGTTCAACCGCTTCTACCAGCCCGACCTGGACATCGAGGCCATGGAGGTGCTACCGGCGCTGGAGCTGAGCAGCTCGGTCGAGCTGCGGCTGCCGCTGCGCTGGATCGCCATCCTGTACCGCCGCCACCGGATCTCGCTGGCCGCCTCGACCGGAGTCCACACCGCCACCGACGTGATCAAGGTCCTGCTCGCGGGAGCGGACGTGGCCATGATGACCTCGGCCCTGCTCCGCAACGGCCCCGACCACCTGCGCCCGGTGGAGGTGCAGGTCCGCGACTGGATGGACCGCCACGGCTTCGAGACGGTCGACCAGCTCCGGGGCCGCCTCAGCCAGCGCTCGATCCCGGATCCGGCCGCCTTCGAGCGGGCCAACTACGTCCGCACCCTGCTGTCCTGGTCCGGCCACACCCCCGGTTAGCCCGGGCCATGGGTGAGGTAGGCTCGCAACCGACGGGAAGGGGGCGATGGAGACGTCGGGCACCAGGGGCGCGCGCCGGTCGGTCACCTTGCGGGATGTCGCCGCCGCAGCCAGGGTGCACGTGGCCACGGCATCGCGGGCGCTGGACGCCGAGACCGCGCACCCCGTCTCGCCCAAGACCAGGGCGCGGGTCCAGCAGGCGGCCGAGGAGCTCGGCTACCGGCACCACATGATGGCCAGGGGGCTGCGCCGCGGGGTCAGCTCGACCGTCGGGGTGGTCGTGGCCGACCTCGGCAACCCCTACACGGCGCCGGTCCTGCGAGGCATCCAGGCCACCCTCGAGCAGGTCGACCACATGGCCCTGGTGGCCGAGTCGCGCGACGACTCCCAGGCCCTGGAGCGGGCCGTCGATCACCTCCTGGCCCGGCAGGTCGACGGGCTGATCCTGCTGGCCGCCCGGGCCGGCGACAAGGAGTCCATCCTTGGATGGACGGCCAGGGTGCCGGTGGTGCTGGCGGTGCGCAGCCTGCCCGGGTCCGGGGTCCCGGCCGTGACCCACGACGACTTCGGCGGGGGGCGGCTGGCCGCCGGATACCTGGCCGAGCTCGGGCACCGCCGGGTCGTGCAGCTGCCCGGGCCGCTGGACATCCAGCCCTTCACCGACCGCCAGGTCGGCTTCGCCGAGGCCGCGGCCGAGCTCGGGCTGGAGGTGTGGTCGGTGGCGCCGGCCAGCCACCCGGTGTTCGAGGATGGCCGGCGGCTGATGGAGCTCGCCCTGGCCGACGGGTGGCCGTTCACGGGCGTGTTCGCCCACAACGACCCCATGGCCATGGGCGCCGTCCGGGCCGTGCGCGACGCCGGGCTCGGCTGCCCCGCCGACGTCTCGGTGGTCGGCTACAACGACGTCCCCATGGCCGACTGCTTCGACCCGCCCCTCACCACCATCCGCCTCGACGGCGGCGAGATCGGCCGCCGCGCCGGCACCGCCG
>DASZON010000473.1:0-5215 GCA_035550755.1 Actinomycetota bacterium
TCGGTGCTGCGCAACCCCGACCTGGCCCGCACCTACCGGCTGCTGGCCCGCCGCGGCACCGCCCCCTTCTACCGGGGCCGGATCGGCCGGGCGATCGCCGCCACCGTCCAGGACCCCCCGGTCGACCCCGCCTCGGCCCTGGACGTCCGCCCCGGGCTGATGACCACCGCCGACCTGGCCGCCTACCGCACCCTGGAGCGGCCCCCGACCCGGGTCGACTACCGCGGCCAGCGGGTCTACGGGATGGGCCCGCCATCCAGCGGCGGCTCCACGGTGGGGGAGGCCCTCAACCTCCTCGAGGGCTACGACCTGGCCGGCGAGTCCCGCGTCCAGGCCCTGTTCCACTACCTGGAGGCGTCCCGGCTGGCCTTCGCCGACCGCAACCGCTGGGTCGGCGACCCCGCCTACGTCGACGTGCCCCTCCGGGGCCTGCTCTCCCAGCGCTTCGCCGACGAGCGCCGCTGCCTGATCGGGGACCGGGCCAACCCCAGCCCGGTGCCGCCGGGCGATCCGTTCCCGCCGTTCGGGCCCGGCTGCCCCGAGGGCGGGGTGGCCGTGGCCGGGGGCGCCGAGGGCCCGTCCACCACCCACCTGAGCGTGGCCGACCGCTGGGGCAACGTCGTCAGCTACACCTTGACCATCGAGCAGACCGGGGGCAGCGGCATGGTCGTGCCCGGGTACGGGTTCCTGCTCAACAACGAGCTCACCGACTTCAACCCCGAGCCGCTGTTCGCGGGCGTGCCCGACCCCAACCTGCCCGCCCCGGGCAAGCGGCCCCGGTCCTCGATGAGCCCGACGATCGTGTTCCGCGACGGCCGGCCGGTGCTGGCCGTGGGGTCGCCGGGGGGGGCCACCATCATCACCACCGTGCTCCAGATCCTGGTCGAGCACCTCGACCTCGGCCGCAGCCTGCCCGACGCGATCGCCGCCCCCCGGGTCTCCCAGCGCAACAGCGACCCCGGCGACGCCGAGCCGGCCTTCCTGGCCAGCCCGGAGGCGGCCGCCCTCCAGGCCCTCGGCGAGCGGTTCCAGCCGGCCCCGGCCACCGCCCCGCTGCCCTCGGAGATCGGCGCCGCCGCGGGCATCGCGTTCCTGGGTCGCGGGGTCCTCCAGGCGGCCGCCGAGCCGGTCCGCCGCGGCGGCGGCAGCGCCCTCGTCCTCGACCCCGTCCGCTAGCTCCACGCCATCCCAGGAGGGACCACCATGCCCGACCGGATCACCCGCAGGAGCTTCCTCAAGGCGTCGACCACGGCCGGGGCGGCCGGGGCACTGGCCGGCACGGGCACGGTCGCCGGGGCGACGGCGGCCATGGCCGGGAGCGGCGACCACGTGCCGCCGTTCCCGTTCGAGGAGTCGACCATCGCCGAGCTGCAGGCGGCGATGACCGCCGGGCGGCTCAGCTCGCGCCGGCTCACCCAGGCCTACCTGCGGCGGATCCGCCGCATCGACCTGTCCGGGATCCAGCTCAACTCGGTGATCGAGGTCAACCCCGACGCCCTCGAGATCGCCGCCGAGCTCGACGCCGAGCGCCGCAAGGGCAAGGTCCGCGGCCCCCTGCACGGCATCCCCATCCTGGTCAAGGACAACTTCGCCACCCGCGACAAGATGGAGACCACCGCCGGGTCGCTGGCCCTGCTCGGGTCCGTGGTGCCCCGCGACGCCTTCGTCGTCCGCCAGCTGCGGCGGGCCGGGGCGGTCATCCTGGGCAAGACCAACCTGTCGGAGTGGGCCAACTTCCGCTCCACCCAGTCCTCCAGCGGCTGGTCGGGCCGGGCTGGCCAGTGCCTCAGCCCCTATGTCCTCGACCACAACCCGTGCGGCTCCAGCTCGGGGTCGGGCACGGCGGCGGCGGCCAGCCTGGCCGCGGGGACGCTGGGGACCGAGACCGACGGGTCGATCGTCTGCCCCTCCTCCCACAACAGCCTCTGCGGGATCAAGCCCACCCTGGGGCTGACCAGCCGGTCCGGGGTCGTCCCGATCGCCCACAGCCAGGACGTGACCGGCCCCATGTGCCGCACCGTGGCCGACGCGGCCGCCGTGCTCGGGGCCATGACCGGGGTCGACCCCCGCGACCCGGCCACCGCCGACTCCAAGGGCCACTCCCACCGCGACTACACCAGGTTCCTCGACCCCGACGGGCTGCGCGGCGCCCGGGTCGGCGTCTGGCGCGAGGGCGTGTTCGGGATCAGCCCCGAGGCCGACGCCATCGCCGAGGCCGCCATCGCCGAGCTGAGCCGGCTGGGGGCGACGGTGGTCGACCCGGCCGACATCCCCAACGTGGCCGACACCTTCGACCCCGAGTTCACCGTGCTGCTGTGCGAGTTCAAGGACGACGTCGCCGCCTACCTGTCGGAGCTGCGCCACACCGACATGCGCACCCTGGCCGACCTGATCGCCTTCAACGAGGCCCACGCCGACCAGGAGCTCCAGTGGTTCGGCCAGGAGATCTTCCTGCTCGCCGAGGCCACCGGCGGCACCGCCGACCCCGCCTACGCCGACGCCCTGGCCACCTCCAAGCGCCTGGCCCAGGAGGGGATCGACCAGACCCTGGCCCGCTTCGACCTCGACGCCATCGTCAGCCTCACCAACAGCCCGCCCTGGACCACCGACCTGGTCAACGGCGACCACTTCCTGACGGCCAGCTCGACCCCGTCGGCCATCGCCGGCTACCCCAACATCACCGTCCCCGCCGGCTACTCGTTCGGGGAGCTCCCGGTGGGGATCAACTTCATCGGCGGCCGCTTCACCGAGCCGACCCTGATCAAGCTGGCCCACGGCTTCGAGCAGGGCACCGGGGTCCGCCACGCCCCCCGGTACCTCCCCAGCCTCGGGGTCAGGGACGTCATCGCGCGCCACACCAACGCCGGCAAGGGCAGCGCCGCCACCGCCGCCGCCCGCGCCCACACCGGGAAGCGGACCCGCACCGCGCCGTCCAAGAGCCAGCAGAAGCTGGCCGGCCTCTAGGGCCGGCGGCCCCGGATCGACGCCACCTCGGCGAGGACGGCGTCGATCTCGTCGTCGGTGGTGTAGAGGTGGGGGCCGAGGCGCAGGCCGGCGCCGGGGCGGTAGTCGCAGGTGTAGCCGCGGGCGATCAGGGCCTCGGTGGCCTGCTCGGCGCCGTCGAAGTCGACGACCACGCTGCCGCCGCGCCGTCGCGGGTCGGTAGGGCCGCGGACGACCGCGCCCTGGGCGGCGAACCCCTCGATCAGCCGGGCCACCTGGCGACGCGACTTGGCCCGGATGGCCTCGACCCCGGCGTCGGCGACGATCCGGTAGCCCTCGGCGGCCATCACGTGGGCGGGGACGTTGGGGGTGCCGGTGACGAACCGGCCGGTGCCCTCGGCGAAGGCGATCGGGCCCGGCCGGAAGGCGAACGGGGCCTCGTGGCCGAACCAGCCGACCAGCCGTGGGGCCAGGGCGGCGGCCACCTCGGGGCGGGCGTACAGGTAGCCGGTGCCGGGCCCGCCCAGCAGCCACTTGACCGACCCGCCGACCAGCAGGTCGACCCCGAGCTGGCCGACGTCGACCGGGACCGTGCCCGCCGACTGGTAGGTGTCGAGCAGGACCAGGGCGCCGGCCTGGTGGGCGCGGGCGGCCACGGCGGCCGCATCCAGCAGGGCCGAGGAGCGGAAGGCGACGTGGGTGACGGCGACCAGGGCGGTCCGCTCGTCGATCGCCTCCAGCAGCCGCTCCAGGTCCACGGCGAAGTCGCGGGAGGGGACCACGTCGACCTTGGCCCCGAGGGTCTCGGTGGCCCGGTACAGGTAGTCGCAGGTCGGGAACTCGAGGTCGGTGGTGACGAGCCGGTCCCGCTCGCCCGTCCAGTCGAAGCAGGACAGCACCTGGCCGGCCAGGACGGACACGTTGGGGCCGAGAGCGACCGATCCCGCGGGGGCCCCGAACAGGCCCTCGAGCAGGCCGGCCACGGCCCTGAGCTGGTCCAGCCACCCGTTCCAGGCCACCACCCCCTGCTCGGCCCACTCGGCCGCGAACCGGGCCAGGGCGGCCGGGGCGGTGTCGGGCATCGGCCCCAGGGTGTGGGCGGCGAAGTAGGGGCCGCGGCGCAGGGTGGGGAACCGGTCCCGGTAGGCGAGCAGCTCGTCGGCCACGGCAACCCTCCTTGGTCGGTGGGCTCCCATGCTAGGAGACGGGCGTCAGTCGCGGACCTGGCGCCGGGCGTAGATGGCCAGACAGCCGGCCACGGCGAGCCCGAAGGCCAGGACCACCACCAGCAGGGCCCGGCCCAGGGGGACGGTGCCCTGGCCGCCCAGGCGGGCGGCCGAGGTCCAGACGGTCCAGCCGCTGGCCGGGGCCCACCGGGGAGCCAGGACGAGCTCGCCCAGCAGCCCCCAGGCGAGCAGGGCGACCACCCCGGCCAGGGCGCCCCGCAGGACCAGGGCGCAGACCGCCCCCAGCAGCCCGTAGAGGACGGTGGCGACGAGGGCGGCGGCCAGCGCCGCCCGGTGGGCGGGGGCGTTCCAGGCCGCCCCCGAGCCGATCCCCCCGGCCGCCTCGAGCAGGGCGGCCACGACCACGGCGAGCAGGCTCTGCACCGCCCACCAGGCGGCGGCCAGGACCCCGGCCACGGCCAGCTGGTAGCCGGCGAAGCGCAGCCGCCGGGGGTCGCGGGCGAGCAGGGCCCGCTCGGTCGCCCAGGCGAACTCGGCCCCGACCACGGCCGCCACCAGCACCCCGAAGACCAGCCCACCGGGCACGGCGACCAGGCGCAGGCCCCCAAGGACCAGGTCGTCGCCGGCCCCGGCGAGGTCGTCGGCGGTCACCGCGGCCACCAGCTCGGCCAGGACCACGGCCGCCCCCTGGAGGGCGAAGGCGGCCACCACCACCGGCCGGCGGGCCAGCTCCCGGGCCCGCAGGGCCACCGCCCCGGCGAACGGGTGCCCGCTCCGGGCCGCGAGCCGCCGCCCCTGGGCACCCCACCGCCACCGCCACCCGGCGGCGGCCCCGATCCACCGGGGCACCCCCTCGGGGTTCCCCGGACCCCTCCGGATCCACCGGGGCACCCCCTCGGGGTTCCCCGGACCCCTCCGGATCACCGGCCGGCCTCCGCCGGGACCACCGGGTCGGGGGCCAGGCCGCTGGTCACCTCGGCGTAGGCGAGCTCCAGGGTGGGGGAGCGGCGCAGGTCCGAGGGGTAGATGCCGGCGTCGGCCAGGATCCGGGCGATGGCGCTGCCGTCGGGCCGGCCGACCTGGTA
>DASZON010000474.1:0-3695 GCA_035550755.1 Actinomycetota bacterium
CTGCTCGGCCCGGAGACGGCGGCCCGCCTGCGGGCGGTGGGGGACTGCGACTCGGTGGTGGTCGACCCCCACAAGCACGGCCTCCAGCCGTACGGCTGCGGGGCGGTGCTGTTCCGCGACCCGGCGGTGGGCGCGCTGTACAAGCACGACTCGCCCTACACCTACTTCACCTCCGACGAGCTCCACCTGGGCGAGATCAGCCTGGAGTGCTCCCGGGCCGGGGCGGCCGCCGGGGCGCTGTGGCTGACCCTGCGGGCCCTACCCCTGCGGGCCGCCGAGGGCCTTGGCCAGGTGGTCGCCGGGGGCCTGCGGGCCGCCCGGGCCTGGGCCGAGCTGCTGGACGCGAGCGAGGAGCTCCGCCTCTACCAGCCCCCCGAGCTCGACATCGTCGCCTTCTGGCCCCGCCCGGCCCGGCCGTCGCTGGCGGCCGTCGACGCCGCCTCGGCGGCCCTGCTCCAGGCGGCCATGCGCGACCCCAGCCCGGTCTACCTCAGCACGCTGCGGCTGGCCGCCGACCGGCTGCGCCGCCGCGACCCCGGCCTGGCCGCCGACGCGGCCGAGGCCCGGGTGCTGCGCAGCGTCCTCATGAAGCCAGAGCACGAGGCCTGGGTCGGGACCCTCCACGAGGAGGTCGTGCGGATCGCCCGGCGCCTGCCCGCCTGAGCTGGCGGGCGGCGGCGTCAGGGCACCGTGCGGACGAACGCGGCGTAGTCGGCCTCGGTCTGGTCGGCGTAGGCCTCGGCGAAGTCGGCCACGGCGCCGTCGAAGCGGTCCCCGGTCCCCAGGTAGCCGCTGATGGCGGCGCCGTCGCCGCTGCGGGCATGGGCCCGGGCCAGCACCCAGCCGCACAGCCGCCCGTACCCGAGCAGGTCACGGCCGCTCAGGGTCTCCAGGTGGACCGAGCCCTTCATGTCCCAGAGCTGGCGGACGTAGTAGTGGGCGCTGCCGTCCCCGGTCCAGCCGAGGAAGATGTCGCTGGCCGTCTGGAGCAGCCGCTGGCCGGTGACCACCCGGCGGCCGTGGTGGCGGTGGCGGCTGCGGCCGGCGTACGGCTCCAGGACCGAGGCGGTGGCCTGCTTGACCTGGAGCAGCAGGGGGTCGTCGGAGCGGTCCCCGACCAGCAGGACCACGTAGCAGCGGGTCCCGACGCTGCCCACCCCGACCACCTTGCGGGCGGCGTCGTGGGGCCGGAACCGGGACAGGAGCAGGCGCCGCTCCTCGGGCAGGGAGGCCCGGTAGCGGGCCAGGACCTCCTCGATCCACTCCTCGCCGCACTCGTCGACATGGCTGAGCAGGGGCGGATCCTCGACGAAGCGGCGGCCGCCCTCGGCGGACGGCTCGGTCAGCCGGGGGAGGGCGTCCAGGTTGGTGTGGTGCTCGGCCGCGGCCAGCCGCGTGGCCACCTCCCGCCGGCGCCGGCCGGTGGCCAGGGCGACGATGGTGGAGCCGTCGACCCGGGAGTACCACACCTCCAGGGCCCGCATGGCGGCGAACCGGGCCAGCTGCTCGCGGTAGGTGCGGACGGCGGCCAGTGCGGCCAGCCGGGCCGGGCCCGCGCCGATCCCGACCGACCGGGCCGCGACCACGAAGCTGGTCGCCAGCCGCTTGACGTCCCATTCCCAGGGGCCGGGGAGGGTCTCGTCGAAGTCGTTGAGGCCGAAGACCAGGTTGCGCTCGGGGGTGGCGAACAGCCCGAAGTTGAGCAGGTGGGCGTCCCCGCAGGCCTGCACGGTGATCCCGGTGACCGGGGTGGTGGCCAGGTCGGCGGCCATCACCGCCGGGGCGCCGCGCAGGAACCCGAACGGCGACGCCCGCATGCGGGCCCTGCGGATCGCCACCAGCTCCTGGACCCGCCGCCGGTTGGTCTCCTCGAGCACGGCCAGCGGCGCCCGCCCCGGCGCCGGCTCCCAGCTCGCGTGGCTGGTGCGGGGGACCGACCTGCGCAGGCCGCGGCCGGTGTGGGCTCGTGCTCCGGTCATCCTCATCCCCCGAACGACACCTTCCGGCTGCCCGACCAGTATCCGCCATGCCATGCTCGGCCACGAGGTCGGAGCCCGGAGGTCGAGCATGGATCTTGCCAGGGGCCTGGACAGCCTGCTGTTCGCGGCCGTCGTGGCCGCGCTCGCCCCGGTGGTGGTGGGGCTGCTGCCGGGGCCGCGCATCCCCCAGGTGGTCGTCCTGCTGGCCGGCGGCGTGCTGATCGGCCCCGAGGTGCTCGGCTGGGCCGACCGGGCCGAGATCGACCTGCTGGCCAACGTCGGCCTCGGCTTCCTGTTCCTGCTCGCCGGCTACGAGCTCGACCTCCACCTGTTCCGGGAGCGCCCGGGGCGGCTGGCCATGGCCGGCTGGCTGGTCACCCTGGTCCTGGCCACGGCCCTGGTCGGCATCCTGGCCGCGGTCGGGCTCGTGCACGCCTTCGTGGTGGTCGCCCTCGGGCTGACCACCACCGCCTTCGGCACCCTGCTGCCCATCCTGCGCGACAACGACCTGCTCGGCGGCCGCTTCGGCCGCTACCTGATGGCCGCCGGGGCGGTGGGGGAGCTGTTCCCGATCTTCGCCATCGCCCTGTTCCTGGGGGCCACCAACAAGTTCGTGGCCCTCGGGTCGCTGGCCGCGGTGGGTGTCCTGGCCGTCGTCCTGACCTTCGCGCCCCGGCTGGTCCGGGGCACCAGGCTGGCGCGGATCATCCAGGAGGGCGAGGGCTCGACCGCCCAGACCACGGTCCGCTGGACCGTCCTGCTGCTCCTGCTCCTGCTGGCCGTGGCCGAGGAGTTCGGCCTGGACGTGGTCCTCGGCGCCTTCCTGGCCGGGGTCGTGCTGCGCCGCTGGGCCCCCGGCGACGTCCACGCCCTCGAGGGCAAGCTCGACGCCATCGGCTACGGCTTCTTCATCCCGTTGTTCTTCGTGGCCTCCGGCATGACCCTTGACGTCCGTTCGATCGCCGAGGCCCCGCTGCGCCTGGTCGCCTTCTTCGTGCTGCTGCTGGTCGTCCGGGGGGTGCCGGCCCTGGTCCTGTACCGCCGGGACCTGCCGGCGGTACAGCGGGTGCAGCTGATGCTGTTCACCGCCACCGCCCTGCCCCTGCTGGTCGCCCTGGCCGAGATCGGGCTCCGCAACGGCACCATGCTCCGGGAGAACGCGGCCGCCCTGGTCGGGGCGGGCGCCCTGTCGGTGCTGGTGTTCCCCATGGCCGCGGTGGCGATCGAGCGCCGCCGCCGGGCCGGTGCCGAGGCCGCGACCGCGCCGTCGGGGCCGGAATGACCAACCTCCCACGATTTTCCCCGCTTTCCCCGTAAACTCCGCGCCCGGACAGGTTCGGGAGCATCGTCCGGCGATGCGCGAAGGGGGTGGCGACCACGCCGCGGAAGGTGTCGGCCAGGGTGTACCGGCGCCGCCGGATCGCCGCCGCCCTGGCCGCCATGGTGGTCCTCGGGCTGGTCGCCCTGGCGGGCGGCTGGGGCTACACCGCCTTCCGGTTCGGCCAGATCAGCTCGGTCCACGTGCCCGGCCTCGGCAAATCCCCCTCCGACGGGTCGGTCAACCTGCTGGTGGTCGGCTCCGACACCCGCCAGGGCCTGCGCGACGGCGGGTTCGGGGACGCCGCCGGCCAGCGCAGCGACGTCATCATCCTCGTCCACCTGGTCCCGGCGGCCCGCCACGCCGCCGTGCTGTCGATCCCCCGCGACCTGTACGTC